>CAZBKU010000026.1:0-18917 GCA_964492585.1 uncultured Thermoplasmatales archaeon
ACCCAGGCCGACCTCTCGCTGGCCTACACGCCCGGCGTGGCCGAGCCCTGCCGGGCCATCGCCGAGGACCGGTCGGCCGTCTTCAAGTACACCAACCGAGGCAACACCGTGGCGGTCGTCACCAACGGGACCGCCGTCCTAGGCCTGGGCGACATCGGCCCCGAGGCCTCCAAGCCGGTGATGGAAGGCAAGTCCGTGCTGTTCAGCCGGTTCGGCGATGTCAACGCCGTCGACCTCGAGATCAAGGAGACCGATCCCGAGCGGTTCGTCGCCGTCGTCGAGGCCCTGGAACCCACCTTCGGCGGGATCAACCTGGAGGACATCAAGGCCCCCGACTGCTTCATCATCGAGCAACAGCTCCGCGAGAGCCTGTCGATCCCCGTGTTCCACGACGACCAGCACGGCACCGCCATCATCGCCGGGGCTGCTCTGCTCAACGCCCTCGAGCTGGCCGGCAAGGCCATCGAGGACGTCCGTATCACCTTCAGCGGGGCCGGGGCGGCGGCCATCGCCTGCGCCGACTTCTTCGAGGATCTGGGCGCGGACGCCGACAAGATGCTGATGTGCGACTCCAGCGGTGTCCTCCACGCCGGACGCGACGACATCAACGAGTTCAAGGCCGCCTACGCCCGCGACACCGGCAAGCGGAGCCTGGACGAGGCCATGGAGGGTGCTGACGTCTTCATCGGGGTCTCGGTCGGCGGCATCGTCAGCCCGGACATGGTGGCCGGCATGGCCGAGGACCCCATCGTCATGGCCATGGCCAACCCGGACCCGGAGATCAGCTGGGAGGACGCCACCGAGGCCCGCGACGACGTCATCATGGCCACCGGCCGATCGGACTACCCCAACCAGGTCAACAACGTCCTCGGGTTCCCGTTCATCTTCCGCGGCGCCCTGGACGTGGCTGCCCGGACCATCAACACGGAGATGAAGGTCGCCGCGGCCAAGGCCCTGGCCCAGCTGGCCCGCGAGGACGTGCCCGACCACGTGGCCCGCGCCTACGGCCAGGACCACCTCCACTTCGGCCGCGAGTACCTGATCCCCAAACCCGTGGATCCCCGCGTCCTCCTCTGGGTGGCCCCGGCCGTGGCCGAGGCCGCCATGGCCTCTGGGGTGGCCCGGCTCGAGATCGACCTGGACCCCTACGTCGAGGAGCTCGAGCGTCGCCAAGGCAAGGCCCGGGCCATGATGCGCGTGGTCCTCAACAAGGCCCGCACCGACCCCAAGCGCGTCGTCTTCGCGGAAGGCAACAACGACACGATCATCCGGGCGGCGGTGATGCTTCAGGAGGAGGGTTACGCCCACCCGGTCCTGGTCGGTGATCCAGACCGCGTCGACGAGGTCCTCTCCCACTGGGGCTTGTCGGCCAAGCTCGAGGTCGTCGACCCGAGCCAGGATCCCCGGCGCGGGGACTACGCCGAGATGCTCTTCGAGCGGCGCAAGCGCAAGGGGATCACCGGCAGCGAGGCCAAGGCCATGGCCAAGGACCCGCAGTACTTCGCCACCTGCATGGTGGCCAGCGGGGACGCCGATGCCTACATGTCGGGGCTGACCACCCACTACCCCGACGCGCTGCGCCCGGCCTTGCAGATCATCGGGACCCGGGAGGGCGTCGACCGGGTCAGCGGCCTCTACATGATGACGTTCAAGGACCAGGCCTTCTTCTTCGCCGACACGACGGTCAACATCGACCCCTCGTCGGAAGCTCTGGCCGAGATCACCCTCCAGGCCGCCGAGGTCGCCACACGGTTCAACGTGGAGCCCCGGGTCGCCCTGTTGTCATTCTCGAACTTCGGCAGCACCCGACACCCCCACGCCAAGAAGGTGGCCAAGGCTGTCGAGCTGGTCCACCAGCAGGCCCCGGACCTGGAGGTCGACGGCGAGATGCAGGCTGACACGGCCGTGGTCGAGGAGATCCTGGAGGAGACCTACCCCTTCAGCGAGCTCGGCGACCCGGCCAACGTGCTGATCTTCCCGAACCTCGAGTCCGGCAACATCGCCTACAAGCTCCTCCAACGCTTGGCCGACGCCGAGGCCACCGGCCCGATCCTGACCGGGACCCGCAAACCGGTGATGATCCTCCAGCGCGGCGACGCCGTCGAGGAGGTCGTCGACCTGGCCGCCATCGCCGTGGTCGAGGCCCAGGAGCGCGACGGTGAGGGGCTCGAGGGCATCGCATGACCGAGCTGCGGCCAGCGGTCTTCCTGGATCGCGACGGCGTGGTCAACCAGCGCAAGCTCACCCTGGTCCGCCACCGCGGCAAGCTCGAGCTTCACCAGGGCGTGCCCGGAGCCATCGCCCGGCTCAACGAGGCCGGCTACCTGGTCGTCGTCGTCACCAACCAGTCCCCGGTCGGGTACGGCCTGATCGACGAGGACGAGCTCACCGCCATCCACGACGAGATCCAGGCCCGGGTCAAGGCCGGCGGCGGTCACGTCGACGCGTTCTACGCGTGCCCGCACAAGAAGGACGAGGGCTGCCGGTGCGCCAAACCCAAGCCGGGCATGCTGGAGGAGGCCGCCGACGAGCTGGGCATCGATCCCGGGACCAGCTGGATGCTGGGCGACAAGGGCAGCGACATCCAGGCCGGCCGTGCCTTCGGGGCGCGCACGATCCACGTCACCGGCGACCGGTTCCCCTGGGATCACCTGCGGGGGGATCCGGACGCGGACCACACCGTGGACGACCTGGTCGAGGCCGTCGAGGTCATCCTGGTCGAGGACGACGGGATCTGAGGCCCCCTCTCGACGGGTTCAACCGTCGCCATGGACGGCCTGGATGACACGGTAGCCGCTGTCCTGCTGATCGGTGACCCGGAGGGTGACCGATCCCGGCGGGGTGTCGAACCGGTCCTTGTCTAGGGCCAGGGGGCCGACCTCCCGGTCGTACCCGGTCAACTGGAACCACGAGGTCAGGCTGTAGGTCGCCAGGCTCCCGGTGTGCATGGGACGCGGCCACCGGGTCTCGTACACCTCGAAGGACCCGGCAGACCCCTTGATGCCTACGGCGGTCCCCTCGGGGATCTGGTCCAGCGCGCCGGGTAGCTGGGCCAGGATCTGCCCGTTGTACTCCCCTTGGGCCCTCCAGGCCTCGGTCCCGCCGATCAGGGGCCCGGCGAGCACCAGGCCCAGGGCCAACAGGCCCAGGGGGACCAGGCCGAGGATTCCAAGCCCTGCCGGGGGCGGCACCTTGGCTCCCTGGGCTTGTCGGTGACCGCCGAAGGTGGTCCTGGTGGTCCTGTAGGCGCCCACCAGGCCCGAGGCGACGAGGACCGCGAAGGGGACCACGGCGCTGTACATGCTGCGGGCCGAGAGGTGGGTGGTGACCAGGAACAGGGCCAAGGCGGTGGCAAGCCAGCCCAGCATGAGCAGGGCGATCCGGCCCCGGCGCGAGCCGGTCCAGCCCTCCACCAGTCCGGTCAGGTCCCGGGGGGACCGCCAGACGAACACCAGGATGACGCCGAGGAGGACGACCAGGGTCGCTGCCTGGATGGCGGCCATGGGGACCGGATCGAGACCCTGGGACTCGGCCAGGATCAGGAAGGGGTGGAACAAGTGCTGACCGAACAGGGAGATGATGGTCAGGCGGGCCTCAAGCCAGCCGTCGGTCCACTTGGCCACCGGCGAGCTGTCGTGTCCCCCGGTGCCTCCCACGATGACGGCTCGCCAGGCGATCCACGCGGCGGCGATGGCCACCACGGGGACCCAGGCCCGCCAGGACCGGAGAAGCCGCGCCACCGGGCCGGGCGTCCTGTCCGGCCAGAAGAGGACCGCGTAGAGCGGGATCAACGGCAGGCCGACAACGGCGATCTCCTTGCCACCCATGGCCAGGATCAGACCCAGCCCGGCCAGGACCTGCCAGCGCCGGCTCCCTTCCTCGGCGTCCAGGTGCCGGTCGAAGGCCAAGAGCGCGGCCAGGAGCCCGACGGTGGCGATGGTGTCCTGGCGTCGGGGTAGGCCCGGGACCACGTCCAGGCCGACCGGGTGGAGGGCGAAGAGCAGGGCCGCGGTGCCGGCCACCGGCCAGTCGTCCCGCGTCAGACGTGCGCCAAACCAGAGGACGAGCAGGCAGGCGGTCCCGTGGAGCACCAGGTTGGTCAGGTGGTACCCCGTGGGCTCCAGGCCCCAGAGCCCGTGGTCCAGGCTGTAGGTCAGCGTGCTGACCGGCCGGTAGAACGCGCGGTTGTCCGGGAAGTCGGTACCGGCCATCAGCGGTTCGGTCAGGATCCGCCAGATGTCCCCGGGTGCCTGGATCCGTGCGCTCTCGATGAGTGGGAACGTGTCCGCGGCCGCGAAGCCGTGGTCCAGGGTCGGCCCGTACGTCCAGGCGACCGCCAGAAGGACCAGGGAGACCCAAGGCCACGGGCGATCGAGGTGGGCGGTGGCACGGGCCAGGGGTCCCGGTCTATCTGTGGGCTCCTCGGTCACCGGCTCATCCTCCCTCGTAGACGATCTGGACCTGGAACGTGCCGGCGTCGGCCCGGTGGGTGCGCACCCGGATGTCGGTCGGCGTCTGCTTGAGGTTGTACCGCTTGTCAGCGCTGACGTCGCTCACCTTGTCCGATCCGTGGTCCAGGTCCAGGTAGGCCTGGATGCTGTGGTCCATGAGGTAGGAGGCCGACAGGACGTGGGGCTGGCTGACCTTGTGGTCCTGGATGCCCTTCGGGATGCGGAAGGCTTCGAGCTCGAAGCTGCCCTCTTCCTCGCCGACCTTCTCGGAGATACCGGTCAGGATCATCTGGTTGACCTCGCCGCTGGTCTCCCACTCCTGGTACCCCTGGGGGTGGGCCAACGGGGACGCCAGGACCAGGGAGAGCACCAGCGACCCGAGGATCACGGTCCCGGCCAGGCCGACCCAGGCCGTGGGCTCGATCTCGCCACGGCTGGTCCCGGTCCACCGGTCGACCACCGGCCGGCTGGCCTGCACCGCGCGGGCCAGCAGGTAGGTGAGCAGGACGGCGAACGGGGGGACCAGCGGGTAGCTGACCCAGGGGCGGAAGATCAAGGTGACCGCGTAGAGGCCCGTCATGGTGGCCAGCCAGGTGGCCATGAGCACCGTGACGCCGCCCTCGGGGGAGGAGAGGTAGCCTTTCACGTCGCCGCGGAGGTCCCCAAGGTTCCCCCGGTAGATCGTCAGGATCAGACCGCCTAGGCCGACGAGGATCACGGTCCAGATCCCTGCCTGAGCGAACAGGGGGAGCTCGAGCTGGCCATGGGCCATCTGGAACGGGTAGACCAGGAACCGTGCGGCCTCCAGGACGATGGCTAGCATCGCTTCGGCCACAGGCCGATCCGGGAAGTTGGCCCCACGGCTGTACCCCCCGAGGCCTTGGAGGACCACCCCCCGCCACACGAAGAAACCCAGGGCGGCGACCAGGTGCCAGCGGGCCGCTCGAAGACCGGTGGCCACGCGGTCGATCAGGTCCCCGCCGACCCCCAAGGCGGTGTGCAGGACCAGCACGCCCGGGAGGAGCATGGCGATCTCCTTGGAAGCCATGGCCAGGATCAAGGCAGCGATCGAGGCGACCAGCCAGCCCCGGCCCCGGTCCTGGCCGTCGTGGTAGCGCAGGAAGGCCGTCCAACTGGCCAGGAAGAAGAGGACGGCCATGGGGTCCTGCCGGCGTGCGATCCCGGGGACGTTCTCTGCGACCAGGGGATGGAGGGCGAAGATGGCAGCCGCCATCCACGCCCGCCCCTTGGTCCCGCCCGGGAGGTGGCCAACGAACAGGTAGAGCAGGATCACAGCACCGGTGTGCAGGACCAGGTCGGTGACGTGGTAGCCCAGCGGGTCCATGCCCCAGAGGGCGTGCTCGATGGCGAACGAGTAGGTGACCAGGGGTCTGAAGAAGAGGTTGTCGGAGGCGACGAAGGCTGTGCCATCCATCAGCGGGGAGACCAAGGGCTCCAGGAGCTCGTCGGAGCCCTGGATCCTTGAGCTCTCGATCAGCGTGAACGCGTCGGCCCCGGTGAACCAGTATCCGAGGATCTCGTGGTAGCTGGCCACGGTGATCAGGATCAGGGAGGTGACCAGCGTGGCCGGATGGGTGATCAAGGTCCAGGTGGTCGAGCTGGCTCCCCACGTCGACCAGCCGGAGAGGTCAGCGTCCAACGGCTCCCCCCTTCGTGGCTCCCGGCCGACGATCCGCAGCGGTCGGTTCACAGATCACGATCGTCCACCTCAGCCCTGGGCCAGCAGGACGACCCCGACGATTGTCAGGGCGGTCCCGGCGATCTTGGCGGCGTCCAGATCTTCCTGGTAGACGGTGACCGACCAGAGGAACACGATGACCAGGGCGATCGTGGTCATGATCGGGTAGGCCACGGACAGCTCGACGCCGGTCAGCGCGTACGCGTAGAACCCGAGGGCCAGGGCGAAGCTTGCGATCCCGGCCAGGAGGTAGGGGTCGGTGACCCACCCCCAGAACCGGTCCAGGTGGAGGCCACCGTCCTGACCCAGCGCGGCGGCTTTGATCAGGATGTTGGCCAGGGCGTTGAGGGCCACACCGATGCCCAGGGCCGTCCATTGGAGGGTTGTTGGTGCCATGGTGATCACAACTTGAGCCGCTTGAAGATCGGTTCAGGGACTGCGCGCAGAAGGGTGAGCACGGGCCGCCAGTACCAGGGGCTGTACACGACGTTGCGTCCGGCAAGGGTGGCCTCGACGGTGTCGCGGGCCACGTGCTCGGGGTCGGCGACCAGGAACATGTCGTCTCGGCCGTAGGTCATCGCCGTGTCCACGAACCCTGGCTTGACCGTGGTCACCGTGACCCCCTGGTGGTGCAACCGGTTGCGCAACCCGGCCGCGTAGGCCGACAGCCCGGCCTTGGCGCTACCGTACAGGTAGTTGGAGCTGCGACCCCGGTCCCCGGCCACCGAAGACACCACGCCCAAGCACCCCTTGCCCTGGTCAGCCAGGTGGTCGCCGACCAGCTCCAGGCAGGAGATCGCCGAGGTCAGGTTCACGTCGATGACCCGGCCGATCTCCTCGGCTGAGGCCCGAGCCTGGCCGCCCTGGGCCAGGTAGCCGACGAACCACAGGGCCCCGGCCAGATCGTCGCCGGTCTTGGAGAGATAGCTGGTAAGCGCGTCACGGTGCTCGGCGATCTCCCGGGCCTGGAAGGTGACCACCGAGGTGTCGACGTCGTGGCGGATGGCCACGTCCGAGACGATGCCGTCCATGGCCTCCAGGTCGCGTCCGGCCACGTCGACATCGTAGCCTTCGCTAGCCAGGACGTGGGCGCTGGCCTCGCCGATGGCGCTGGTTCCACCGACCACCAGGACCCGGCTCACAACAGGCCACCCCTTCGGTCGCCGGGGTCCAGACCCAGACGCCGGGAGAGGGACGACGACCAACGAGCCTGCGGATCAAGCTCCTCGCGAAGCTCCCGGAACCGGTCGGCCTCTGGATACATCGCCTCGAAGCTCTCCTGGGAAAGGGTGGCGTCCTTGGCCAGGTAGACCCGGCCGTCGTACCGGGCCACGATCCTGTCGAGCGCCCCGAAGAGGGTGCGTGCCTCCTCGGTGGCCGGCACGTCCAGCGCCAGCGTCATGCCCTCCATCGGGAACGAGAGCATGCCGGCATCGCCGGGACCCATGGTCTTGAGCACGGCCAGCAGGACGGGGACCGGGGCCTCGTCCAGCCGGTCGACGACCTGGCCGAGGGCCTCCTCGGCGCTGGCGGTGGGGACGACGAACTGGTACTGGTAGAGCCCCCGGGAGCCGTAGAGCCGGTACCAGTGGCCAAGGCGGTCGAGCTGGAAGCTGAACCGGTCCATGCTCACGCGGCCCTGTTGGACCTCGGCGCGGGTGTGGTAGTAGAGCCCGTTGAACAGGGTCCCGGTGGTTCGGTTGAGCAGCCAAGACGGGGCGGTGAACGGGACCTGGAGGGTGCCGGGGGTCTCGAGCGTCAGGGACCGGCCGCCCTCCTGGGCGGCCCTTGGCGGTGAAGCCCGGTCGGCGCCGGTGACCACGCCACGGCCCTGCTTGTCCCCACTGGCCAGCAGGTCCAGCCACGCCACCGCGTACCGGTGGTCCGCGCTTGAATCCCTGAGCACCTGGAGGGTCTGGCCGAGGTCGTCGGTCTTGGCTCTGTGGAGGACCAGGCCGGTGGAGCCGATCCGTTCGAGGTCGAGGGTGGCCTGGAGGATCGACCCGGTCAGGCCCATGCCACCCAGGGTGGCCCAGAAGATCTCCGGGTGTTCCTCCCTCGAGCAGGTCAGCTGCTGGCTGTCGGCGGTGAGCAGCTCGAACGTGTGGACGTGATCGGCCATGGCGCCGACGAGGTGGTGGTCCTTGCCGTGGACGTCAGCAGCGATGGCGCCACCGACGGTCGCGTGCCGGGTGCCCGGGAGGACCGGCGGGACCAGGCCCCTGGGCGCCAGGACCAAGAGCAGATTGCCCAGGGTGACGCCGGCCTCGCAGGTCACCATGCCGGCCTCGGTGTCCAGGGCCAGGATCCGGTCCATGGGATCCTGCCGGATCACGCCCTGGCCGGGGTTGACCGCGGCATCCCCGTAGCTGCGGCCCGAGCCGCGGGGGATGTAGGTGCCCGCATCGCCGGTGGCCAGGGTCCGGGCCACGTCGCGCATGCGGTGGGCGCGGTAGACCTTGCACTGGCTGGGATCGGCGTGGCCCCACCCGTCGATCCGTTGGGCGAGGTAGGGGGCCCGGTCGTCGGTTTGGGTTGGCTGTGTCACGGTCGATCGCTGGTCCTTGGAGGACATCACCATGGGAGATCACCGGGCCAGAGCAACAGGAGGTCCATCAGGCCCCACAGGCCGACGGTGGCCAACATGGCGGGGTCGCCCAGGGCGGCGCGCAACGGTGTGGTCCCGGCCTCATCGCCCCGGACCAGGTAGCTGTACCGGAACAGGCCGAAGAGGACCAAAGGGACGGTGAGGGCCAACAGAGGCTGGTTGACCGCGGCGTAGATGCCGTAGAAGACGACGGTGCTGGCACCGGCGATCAGCGCGTAGCCCTCCAGGAGCTGGGGATCGTAGTCGTCGAGCACGCCCCGGCTCTCGTCGCCGTGCTCCCGGAGTTCAGCCAAGCGCTTGATGGTGACCAGGAAGAGGGCCAGGCAGAGCGTCGTGATACCCATCCAGGCCGACAGGGCCACGCCGATGATGACCGCACCGGCCAACGCGCGCAGCAGGAACCCGAGGGCCACGGCGAACAGATCGACCACCGGGTAGGCCTTGAGCCAGGCCGAGTAGAGCCCGGTGATCGCCATGTAGCTCAGGATCACGGTCAGGGCCGCCGGGCTCATCCAGAGGCCGACACCGAGCAGGAGCACCACCAGGAGGGCCAAGACGCCCCAGGCTTGCGGGACCGAGACCTCCCCGGCGGCGATCGGTCGCGTGTGCCGCTTGACCGGATGACGCCGGTCGTCCTCCCGGTCCCGGATGTCGTTGAAGACGTAACCGGCCGAGGCCGCGATGCTGAACAAGGCCATGCCGATCGCCGCGCGGGCCACCAGGCCGGGTTGCAGGAACGAGGCCGAGAAGACCAGCGGGGCCAGCACGATGGCGTTCTTGGCCCACTGATGGGGCCGAAGCAGCCGAAGGACCGCCGGACCCGAGGGTGTGGCGTCCCCGTGGCCCTCACCGAGCTGGGGCTGGTCCTCCGACGATGCCAGCGCTGGGCTCGAAGGCATGGGCCTCGTCCTTCGAGGTGGCCAGCCACGTCTTAACCGGTTTGACAGGCTTTTCGGAACGTCGTCCAGGGGGGTAGGCCGACCGAGGGCTGCCAGGCTCCAGGGCTCGATGCCTGGGGGCAGCGCGGGTCCCGATGTGTCAGGCGGGGCTCGGGTCCGGTTGGCTTGCCAGCCAGGTGTAGGCTCCGCCGACGGCCAGGGCAGCTATGAGAAGGCCCTGGCTGACGAGCACCTCGAGGGTCGGGGAGAACCCAGCCACGTCCTGGGCCAGCACGCCCAGGATCGGGTGGCTGGTCAAGAACGCGGCCACCTCGTGGAGCGGGGTGACCTGGAGCAAGCCACCCTCCTGGAGCTCGAAGATGCCCAAGCCCGTGAACCTGACCGCCATGAACGCCAGGATGCCGCTGGTCACGGCGAAGAAGCTCCGCAACGGGATGCGGACGCCCAGGCGGTGGATCGCCACGTAGAGCAGGGCCACGGCGGCCAGGCCCAACCCGAGGCCCAGGAGGATCTCTCCCCAGGCGCCTTGGCTCTGGATCGACAGGGCTTTGACGAACAGGACGGTCTCCAGGCCCTCGCGGAAGACGGCCAGGAACCCGATCACGCCCAACATCCAGGCCCGGTCGTCGGCCAGGTTGGCTCTGAGCTTGCCGTCGAGGAACGCCTGCCAGTTCCGGGCCTCGACCTTGCCCAACAGCCAGTAGCTCACGTAGAACAGGACGGCGGCGGCCAACAGCATCGTGACCCCTTCGACGAGCTGCTGGCTGGCTCCGGCAGCCTGGACAGAGCCCAACAGATGCTGGAGGAGGACCCAGGCCACCAGGCTGGCCAGGACGGCCGCACCGACCCCGGTCCAGATGTACCGTTGGCTCTCCGGCCGGTCGCTCTTGTGGAGGAAGGCGACCATGGCGCCGACGAGCAAGATCGCCTCGAAGCCCTCCCGGAGCACCACGAAGAAGCTCTGGGCCAGGGTGGTCGCCAGGCTGGACCCGCAGCCCTCCGGCAGGCACTGGGCTGTCCGGTCCAGGGCACCGTCGACCAGGGTCGCTTGGGCGTCGACCTCGCCGAGGCTGGCCGGCTGGCCGTCCTGGGCCTGGAGCATGGTGGCCCTCAGCAGGATGACGTGGCGTTCGAAGCCCTGGTAGAACCGGGAGGGCATCTCGGTCTGCATGAACGTCGACAGGGAGGTCTCGACCCCGTGGCCCCGCTCGAAGGTCAAGAAGGCTCTGCCGACCCGCTGACCGGCATCGACCATGGCCTCCCGGGCTTCCTCTCGCACGTCGGCCTCCTTGGCGGCGTGGTAGGCCTCGTAGGCGTCGGTGTAGTTGGCCACGGTCTCGTCGATGGTGGCCTGGAACCTTGCGAGCTGGTCCTCCAGGGGCTGGGTGGGATCCTGGTCGGTGGCCTGGGTGGTCGCCGAGGCCACGACCGGTGAGAGCGCCACGAGAGCTACCAGGGTGGCAGCCAGGGCGTGACGATGCCATCTCACCGGGTCGCAGCCGTCCATGGTCAGAGGCTGCGGATCCCCAGGGCCGCTTGGGCGATCATCAACGCGTCGACGATCGTGACCCGGTCATCCTGGTTGGCATCCATCAGGTCGGCCTTGGCCCGGATCCCCAGCGAGGCCTGGGCGACCCACAGGGCATCCACGATGGTGACCTTGCCGTCCCCGTTGACATCGCCGAGCTCCATGGGTGGCAAGGTGGCCTCCAGGAGCTCGACGATCTGATCCACGCCCTGGGCGATCGCCTCGGCCTGGGCCTCGACCTGGTCGATCCCGGCCCCTTGCTCGATGAGCTGGGAGAGCCCCGGGTCGGACGCGACGGTGGCCTGGTCGAAGTTGACGATCAGGTTCTCGACCTCGTTCTCGAGGTCGTCGTCGACGGTGCTGGTGTCCGGGCCTAGGCCGTTGGTCTCGAAGGTGAAGAAGGCCTCCTCGGCGGCTTCCTTTGCCGCTGTACCTTGGCCTTGCCGGTACAGGTCGAGGGCCCGGTCCACCTGTTCGGTGACCTCCTGGGCGGCGTCGTGGATGGCCCGGGAGGTGCGAAGCTCGCGTTGGCTGGCGGGCGTGTGCTTGCCCTGGGCGACCAGGACCAGGCGGTTGAGGTCGGGGGCCAGGTCCTCGGCGATGGCGGTCGCGTTCTCGGTCGGTTGGCCGGCCTCGATGGCGGTCACCAGGCGGGCAGCTTGGGCTTTGATCCGGTCGCCGATGGCTACGGCGCTGACCTCCTTGATGGCTTGCTCCAGGGGGCTGGCTCCGCTCCCGTTGAACGAGAACTGATCCCGGACGAACCGGGCGTCCTCCAGGGCCTTGGAGCGTTCGCCGGCCTCCAGGTGGGTCACGCTCTCGTCGACCCGTTCTTGCATCTCGAGCAGGCGGGCCTCGAGGTCCTCCTGGCTCATGGCCGCGGTGGCCCCAGGGCTCAGGGCCGTGGTGGCCAAGAGCAGACAGGTCACGATCGTGGTCGCTTGGTGCGTCCTGTGGTGCATCTGTGCCTCCTATCGGTCACGTCGTCCCAGAGCGAGACCGGCCGTGGCGACGATGGCCAGGACGAGGCCTAGGCCCGGTCCCGGGGCCGGAGCGGCGCCGGTCTCGGTGCTGGCGGTGGTGAGGTCGAGGTCCTGGCCCTCGACGCTCTTGACGCCCAAGATCTTGCCCTGGTCGTCGGTGAGCTCGGTGAGCTCCAGGTCGAGCTGGGCCGTCTCGGCGCTCGGGTCGAGCACCTCGAAGGAGATCACGGCCACGGGTCCCGCCGGGGCCCCGGTGCTGGCCCCGTTGAAGGTGACGGTGCCGGTCTCGGCGTCGATGCTGTCGGCCTGGACGTCCAGATCCGAGCGCACGTCCGTGGCCCGCAGGGCCCCGGGATCGTAGGTCAGGCGGGCCTGGAACGCCACGCCGCCCTCGGGCAGCCCGTCCAGGCGTACGGGCACCTCGACGGTGCCCGCGTCGTCCCCCTCAGCGGGACCTAGGTGGACGGTGACGGTGCCTGGCACAGCCCCCTGCTCGATCCGATCGAGGAGGGTCAGGGCCTCGTCGATCCCGGCTTGGACGTCGGCCAGGTCAGCGTCGGCCTCGATCAGCTTGGCGACCTCCTCCAGCGTGGCCACCAGGTCGTCGGTGGCTTGGGGGTCGGCCTCGTCCAGGGTGGCCCGGGTCTCCTGGATCTTCTTGAGGCTGGCTCGGGTGAACGCCTTGGCCTCGCCCAGCTCGGTGTCGGCCTCCTGCTGGTCGCCGGCCTCCAGGGCCTCGACGTAGCCCCGGTACTCCTCGCCCACGAAGCTGATCTTCCCGTGGAGGTTGCTGATCAGGGCATCGAGCTCGGTGACCTCGCCCCCGTCGGCGGCGACCTGGTCCAAGAGCTTGACCACCTCGGCGGCGGCCTGGTCGGCGGCGACCCGGTCCCGAGCGGTGGTCGCATCGTACAGCTTCTCGAGCTCCTCAAGGAGCTCGGCGGCCGGGGAGGCCCCCAGCACGTCGGTGACGTACCCGTCGGCTGGCCGGTAGTAGAGCACGCCCTCGATGGCCTTCTCCCGGGCGGTGGCCGTATCGTTCCAGTGGAGGAAGACCTCCTCGGTCTCCTCGCGGACCTTGGAGAGGAAGACCTCGGCCACGCCGCGCTTGGCTTGGGTCAGCTGCTGGTCGGTGACCTGGTCCTTGGCGTCGATGTGGCCCAGCGCCAGGACGCGCTCGGGTGCCTGATCGGTCCAGCCGAACTTGTCGGTCAGCACGGCCACGTGCTCCATGGCCTCGTGGATCTCGGCTTCGGTCAGCTCGTGGAAGGCCACCGTGTGGCTGATCTCCAGCACGCTCTTCTTGAGGATCTGGGCCTGGACGCCGGCTTCGGCCTGGTCGCCCTGGTCCAGCGCGGTCTCAAGGTTCCCGAACGCGGCCAGGATCCGGTCGTGGGCCTCGGGGGCGTACTCCCGGGCGGCCTCACCGAAGGCCTCCTGGTAGGTGGCGTTGGCCGTGGCCAGGTCACCCTCAGCGATCGAGGCCTTGTAGGCGCTGAAGGCCTGGGCCTTCTCGGCCGGCACGGTGGCCAGGGCGAACCGGGCCAGGCTCGTCAGGATCTCGGTGGCCTCCTGGGAGGCAGCCTCGTTGTCGTCGGCCAGGGCGGCCTCGATCAGCTCGTCGAGCCCGGCGACCAGGTGCTCCCCGGCCTCCTGGCCGAGGACCTGGGTGACGCTGGCCTGGTTGGAGAGGTGGTACCACCGGGCCTCGCCGGCCTCCTTGACGGCGGTGGCCTGCTCGCCGGCCTCCAGGAGCTCGGCCGTCTCCTGGGTCTCCTTGTAGACCTTGCTGGTGATCAGGTCCCGGTACTCGGTCTGGAAGATCGACAGGGCCTCGTCCAGGCCGACCTCGGTCAGGTCGGCCACGGCGGCCTTGGTCCGGGGCAACTCATCGGCACCGTCGAACTTGGTAGACAACAGCTCGAACCAGGCACGGGCCTCCTCGGTGTCACCGGCCTCGGCGGCCTGGGCCAGGTTGGCAGCGGCCAGGGCGTAGGTCGCCTTGTCGGCCTGCTGGTTGGCGGCGATGTAGGCCAGGTCCTCTGGGGTGGCGTTGCCCGCGGTGGCCAAGGCTTCCTCGATGGCCTGGGCGGCGGCCGGGAAGGCCTCGGCGTGGGGGGCCAGGCTGGCCTGGTAGGCCTGGCGGGCTTGGTCGACGTCGCCCTGGCTCAACCCAGCCTTGAGGTCCTGCCAGGCCTGGGTCGGGGCTCGGTCATCGGTTTGGTTCCCGTGGGAACCGGCCAGGACCGGGGCGGCCAAGAGGGCGGTCGAGAGCAGCAGCGCGGTGACGGGTCCGAACGAGGTTAGCCGGTGGGTCATGGGGATCACAGGTACGCGGGTCGCGTACGTCTTTAGGGCGGCCTAAAACGCTCAACCACATAAGGTTAAGGCTAGCCGAAATCAAGCCTCTACTTGGGTTTTCCCGTGGCGGCAAGCCGTGTGGCGTTGGCACACCGTTGACGAGTCAAGCCAGGTCCCGCACCCGAAGCGCGGCCAGGGTGGCCGCCCAGCCGAGGATGCACCATGCCACGATCACCGCGGCGTAGTACGGGTGGGTGGCGTAGAACGGGAGCGCGTCCAGGGTCCCGCGTTCGACGGCCTTGACCAGGGCGGCGTGCCAGGGTTCCCCGGTGGGCAGCCCGAGCACCTGGCTCTTGGGACCCAACAGCTCCTGGGTCCAGTTCCACCACGCCGTGAACGGGCTGGCCAGGTAGACGAGCACCGTCCCCAGGGGGATCCTGGCGCCGGCGTCCTCCAGCGACCGGGTCAGGAAGACGTTCTGCCACAGGGGCCCGAGGACCAGGTAGAGACCGAACCCGGTGACCAGGGCACCGCCGGTCCGGTCGATCACGGCGCTGACCGTCAGGGCCACGCTGGCGAAGGCCAGCGCCACGAGGTAGGTCGCCAGGACGTAACCGACGACCGTGCCGGGCGCCCCCAGGGTGCCGGTGGCACCGTAGGCCACCCCTCCGACGATCCCAGCGCTTGCCACGAGCAGGACGGCCAGGGCGCCGGCCATCCCCAGCCACTTGCCGGTGGCCAGGCCGGCCCGGCTGATCGGTTTGGTGGCCAGGAAGTGGATGGTCCCGCTGTTGCGTTCCTCGTTGATCAGGCTATGACCCAGCAGGATCCCCGCCAACGGTGCTGTCAGGAACGCCAGGCTGTGGGCGTAGTTCCAGGCCACGGCCACGCTGGGGGTCTCGCCGACCAGGCCACCGCTGAGGACGCTGGTGAGCCCGATGCCGAAGGTCACCAGGAACAGGCCGAACAGGACCAGGCCCTGGGTTCCCTGGAGCTGGACGACCATCTCCTTGCGGGCCACGGTCCCGATGTTGGCGATCCACGGGGGCAACCGGCGGGCAGGCGCGTCGGCTGGCTGGGAGGGCAGGTCCTTGGCTTCTTCGAGGACCCGGTCGACGGCGCCGGTCAGCTCGCGGGCAAGCTCGTCGGCCCGCGGCCACGTCCGGCTGTGGACCAGCTTCTCGAGATCGTCCAAGCGCTGGTGGGCCCGCCGCTTGCGCTCCAGGATCAGGGAACCAGGCGTGAGCTGCTTGCCCTCCAGGCCGCTCTCTAGCCTGGCCCGCACGTCGGAGATCGCCTCCCGGGCAGTCTCGGGGTCCCGGGCATCGATGGCGTCGTACACGGGACGCATCGGCTGGTCAGGGTGGGGCGCAAGATCAGGGGCATCGCTCATCGGCGTTTCACCCCGACAAGGTCGACGAAGACCTCCTCCAGGGTTGTCTGTCGTGGTGCGAACGACCGGATGCCCAGGCCCTGCTGGACAAGGGCGGCCACGACGCCAGGGGCCCTATCCCGGTGGGACAGCTCGACCTCGAAGACGTTGGCGTGATCCCCCAGGGCGACGGCTTCGACACCCGGAGCCTTGGCGATCGCCTCCTCGACCCCGGCGTCCAGGGTGGCCAGGTCCACCTCGAGCCGGTAGCGGGGGGCCCGTTGGGCCAGAAGCTCGTCGACGGGAGCTTGCTCTAGCACCCGGCCGTCCTGGATGACCGCGACCCGGTCGCACAGGGTCTCGATGGCGTGGAGCTCGTGGCTGGAGAGGAAGACCGTCCGTTCGCGGCCCAGCTCGCGGATGGCACGACGCATCCGGTAGACCCCCTCCGGGTCCAGGCCCGTCAGCGGTTCGTCGAGGATCAGGATGCGGGGGTCGTGCAGGAGGGCGCCGGCCAGGGCCAACCGCTGGCGCATGCCCTTGGAGTAGGTGGAGATCTTCCGGCTGGCGGCGTGCTCCAGGTTCACATCGACGAGCAACCGTTCGGCCCGCTGGGTCACCTCGGCCTCGGACAGCTCGTAGAACCGGCCGCTGTAGGCCAGGAACTGACGGGCGGTCATCGCACCGTAGAGCCCGACGACCTCGGGCACGTACCCGATCGACGCACGGGCCTGGACCCCGTGCTCGGCCACGTCGTGACCGTCGATCAGCGCCTGGCCACGCGTGGGACGGACCAGGCCGACCAACATCTTGATCGTGGTGCTCTTGCCGGCCCCGTTGGGGCCAAGGAACCCCATCACCTCGCGCTGACCCACGGTCAGGTCCAACCCCTCGACGGCGGTCAGGTCCCCGTACCGTTTGGTCAGATCCCGGGTCTCGATAGGGGCCAGGGTCACACCTCCAGGAACCGGCGAGCAGCGATCACAGCACCAAGCCCCAGGCCGCCGACGACGGCCGCGGCCCCCCAGGCGCCCAGCTGCCACCCGGCCGCCGCGGTATGGCTGGCCTGGATCTCGGCGGGCGCGCCGAGGGCCGGGAGCTCCTGTCCGTCCCGGTCGGCTACCGCGTGGACCCGGATCTCAGCCTGGCCGCCCTCCTCGTCGCCCTGGGAGCCTCCCTGGAGGACGACGTGGCCGATCACGACACCGGCCCGGACGCTGGAGAGCTTGGCTAAGCTCTTGGCGTCGAAGCTAGCCAACCGTGCCGTCCCGTTGACCGGATCTACGTGGGCCTGGCCTTGGCCGGTCTCGATGCTGGCCTCCACCGGATACCATCCCGTCGCCGGTGTCGCCACGCTTACGTCCACGGCGCCGACGCCACCGGGCGGTGGGTGGACCATCACGACCGGGACCCGCACCCGCACCTCGTCGACCATCCGACCCTCCCCCAGGGTCAACGTGGTGGGTTGACGTGCCCAGGTCTCGACCGCCGGACAGATCTCGTCTGCCACCAGGCCGGCGGCCGAGCGGGCCAAGGATCTCACGTTGGTGGTGTTGCCAGCTGCCACCTCGGTGTCCAGCTGGTCGATGTAGCTGGCCAAGAGCTCACCGTGGCGTCCGGTCAGGTCGGCGGCTGGGCCCAGGACCCCCCGGGCCGCGTCCTCGACGGCCGGCCACATCCGCGCCATCGCCTCCTCTTGGGCCTGGCTCAGGTTGACAAGGCGCTGCTCCAGGGTGGCGACCTGGTCGGGGAGCCTCTCGGGCACCCGGTCGACCGGGTCCGTGGCCGTGGCAGGCGTCGACCACCACGGGACCAGGAGGAGCAGCAGGCAGGCTAAGCACAGGCTGACCCGGACCCATGGTCGACGCCGGGGCTCCCCGGTCCCAGGCATGCGTGGCATCTGGCCCCGCCAGGAAGCCCCTCCTTGAGAAACTTTAGGTCGGCCGAAACCAGCCGGCGGCTGAGGCGACCTACCTCGGCCGACCGGGCTGGGCCTCGACCCGGTCGATCCGGTGGACCACGATGCCACGACCGGACAGCGCCCGGAACACCTTGCCAGGGTCCAGCACCTGCTCTGGCGTGTGGACCCCGGGTTTGACGACCTCGCCCTTGGCAAGCCAGGCCGCCACGATGGCGGTGGCCACGCCGGTGAGCCGGGGCCAGGTCTCGACGACACCGTAGGCGGCATGCTCGGCGGTTCCCCCCTGCCCGGCCCAGGCGTCCACCCGGGCCCCGCTGGCCGGTGGGCCGGCCAGGGTCAGGAGGTCGCCGGCGCCGCGGACCCACCGTGCGGTCAGGTCCAGGGTCCTGGGCGACCGGCCAAGGCCCAGGCCCAAGGCCGCCCGGGCCACGCGCCGGCTGACACCCGGACGGAGAGCGCCGAGGGCCTCGACGTCGGAGAGGCCCTCCAGCGACCTGACCAGGGTGACCGTCTCCGGGTGATGGCAGGGGGCCACCTCCACCGAGCCCAGGGGCTCTGGGAAGGCCACGGTGCTCGGGCTTGCCCGGTGGTGGGGCCCAGAACCGTCACCGTCCCCGGTCTCCTTCTGTCGCTCGCCGGCCAGGTTGGTCAGCACCTGGCGCAGGGTCCCCTGGCCCCGAAGCTCGCGAGCATCGGCGACCCAGGCGATCTGGACCTGGTCGGCGCCGTACAGATCCTCGTAGGCCTGGCGCGCCATCAGACCTGTCAACCCCGGGCTGGCCCCCATGCCTGTCAGCACGGTGACCTCGGCCTCGTGAGCCATGTCGTCAGCGGTCAGGGTCGCCTCGGCGGTCGGCGGGTCATCGCAGATGTCCACGTAGGGCACCCCGGATCCGATGGCCGCCTCGGCCACCTGTGTGCCCCAACGCTCCGGCTCGGGTAGGCACCCCACGGCCGCCGAGGTACCCGCCAGGACCTCCATCACAGCCTCCGGATCGCCAGCATCCACCTGCCTGGCCCAGACCCGCCCCTGGAACTCCCGCTCGAGGCCGCGCCCTGTCGCCCGGTCCTCATCGGCGATCACCACCTCGGCACCTCCGAGGTGGACCAGGTCCTGGACGACGTGGCGCCCCACCTGACCAGCTCCACCGAGGA
>CAZBKU010000027.1:0-18342 GCA_964492585.1 uncultured Thermoplasmatales archaeon
CACGGCGCCGAGGTCGTCCCCTTCATGAGCCAGGCGGCCACCGAGATCGTCCATCCCAACGCCCTCGAGTGGGCTACGGGCAACGACCCGATCACGCGCCTGACCGGGCAGGTCGAGCACCTGATGGCTGCCGACGGCCGGCTGGACGGCGTCGTCCTGGCCCCGGCCACGGCCAACACCCTGGCCAAGGCCGCCCTGGCCATCGACGACACGCCGGTCACCAGCCTGGTCAGCACGAGCCTGGGTCAGGTCCCCGTCATCATCGCACCGGCCATGCACGAGCAGATGATCGACAGCCCGGCCACGAGCGAGCACCTGGACGAGCTCGAGGCCCGAGGCGCCGAGATCGTCATGCCCACCGTGGAGGAGGACGAGGCCAAGCTGGCGCCCTTCGAGGTCATCATCGAGCACGTCATCCGCGAGATGGGCCCCCGGTCCCTGACGGGCAAGCGGGTCTTGGTCATCAACGGCTCGACCATCGAGCCCATGGACCAGATGCGTGTGGTCACCAACAAGAGCACCGGGCGCACCGGTGCAGCCCTGGCCCTCGAGGCTTTCCGGCTCGGCGCGGATGTGACCCTGTGGCTGGGTCACCACCACGCGGCCACGCCCGAGCACCTGCCCACCCGGCGGTTCGTGACCGTCCAGGACCTGGTCGACATGTCCCCACAGGCCGCCGGGTTCGACTGGGTGCTGGTGCCCGCGGCCATCAGCGATTTCCGGTCCAAGGTCGCCGACGGCAAGATCTCCTCCAAGGGCGAGCACAGCCTGGATCTGGTCCCCACCGAGAAGGTGCTACCGCGGCTGCGCGAGGCCCTGGACGGGACCGATCACGGCGCGCTGATCGCGTTCAAGGCCGAGGCAGACATCACCGAGGATCAGCTCCTGGAGAAGGCCGGCCGGTTCCGCAAGGAGAACCAGGCCCAGGCCGTGGTCGCCAACCGGCTCGAGGAGGTCGACGTCGACAACACGACGCTCCACCTGGTCACCGAGACCGGGACCCACACCTTCTCCGGCGACAAGGGGACCGTGGCCCGTGAGCTCCTGGCTGCCATGGCCGAAGCGCTTTGACCCCCCAGCCGTTCGACGGGAGATACCTCCATGGATATCACACGGAACGAAGCCACGGCGTTCTCACCCTGCCACGTGTCGGCCTTCTTCGTCCCGCACATCGAGCGCAAAGAACCGGCCAAGACCGGCTCCTGGGGTGCAGGGCTCTGCCTGGGTGCCGGGGTCGTGGCCACCGTCGAGGTCGATCAGGCCGACCAGGCCGGCATCACCGTCGAGCGGACCCACGGCGAGGGTCCCACCCAGGTCACCCAGGCCGCGTTGAGGAACCTGCTCGGCCAGCACCCCCTGGAGGTCACCTGCACCATCCAGCAAGGCGCCCCCAGCGGGCAAGGCTTCGGTGTCAGCGGCGCCAGCGCGCTGGCCGCCGCCTTCGCCCTGGCCCGGTGCCTGGGGACCGGTCGCTCAGAGGCGCTCAAGGCCGCCCACCTGGCCGAGGTGAGAAGCCGCACCGGGTTGGGCGACGTCGTCGCCGAGTTCCTCGGCGGTGCCGTGATCCGCCGCACCCCCGGCATCCCCCCGTACGGCACCCAGCAGCGCCTGCCCGCTCAGGGCGAGGTCGTCGTGGTCACCGTCGGCGACGAGATCGACACGGCCGAGAAGCTCCGCGATCAGGCCACCATGCAGACCGTCACCAAGGCAGGCCGCGCCTGTCTGGAGGCCGTGCTGGAACGCCCGACCCTGGAGGCGATCTTCCAGGCAGGGGCCCGGTTCGCTCACGCCACCGAGCTGGTCAGCGGCCAGACCCTGGATGCCATCGACGCCTGCGCCGAGGGCGGTGTCGGCATGGCCGCCATGCTGGGCAACACCGTGGTCGGCTACGGCGAGACCGAGATCCTCGAGGACGTGCTCCAGACCTGGGGTCAACCCCACGTGCTCCCCATCGACGGCAGCGGGCTGCGGGTCCTCGACGGGATGCCCGAGGTCCCGCAGGGCTGATCAGACCCGGGACAGGTGCGTGTCGCTGAACCCCGAGGGGTACTTGAGGCCGAAGCCGATGGCCCGGTCCATGCCGAGGTGGGCCAACCAGATCACCCCGATCTCGAGGCCCAGAGGGACGAGGCCCGACCAGCCCGCCAGTGCCAGCACGGCCGGCCCGGGGGTCGTGTGGACCAGGTCGTAGGCCAGCGCACCGACCCGGGGGCCGGCGAGGTAGCCCAGGATGGAGAGATCTGGCGCAAGGAGGAGGCCGGCGAAGAGCCACCAACTGGCGTCCAGCTGGAGGTAGATCAGGGTCGAGGCAGCCAAGAGCACCACCCCCTCAGAGAGCAGCAGGACCTTGGGGAGCCGGTCGAGGACGGCCATCGTGGCCGACCAACCGTCCAAGGCTCAAGAACCTGTGTCCCCGCGGGCCACCTGGCTGAGCATCGTGCGCCCCTCCGGCTCGCCCAACCCCTCCGGGGCCCGGTCCTCGGCCGACGGGCAGCCCTCGGCCACGGGGCAGTCCCCGCACTTGGGTCCGATCGGCCGGCAGATCTCCCGCCCGAAGCGGACCAAGAGCTCGTTGACCTCCAACCGCTGGCGCTCGTCGAGCAGGCCGGCCAGCACCGGTTCGGTGTCATCCGGCGCTTCGGTGTCCGCCCAGCCCAGCCGGTTGCTGATCCGATGGACGTGGGTATCCACGGCCACGACCGGCCGGCCGAACCCGTAGACGAGCACGCAGTTCATCGTCTTGCGCCCCACCCAGGGGATCTCGAGCAACGCTGCCTCGTCGGTGGGCACCTGGTCGCCGTGCTCGTCCAGGAGATGCCGGCTGGCCCGGATCACCGCCTCGGCCTTGTTCCGGTAGAAACCGACCCCCTCGATGAGGTCCTGGACCCGGTCCGGGTCGGCCTGGGCCAGGGCCTCGGGCTCCGGGTAGGCCTCCAGCAGGCCCTTGGCCGCCGGCAGGGTGACATCGTCGTTGGTCCGATGGGAGAGGATCGTGGCGATCAGCACGTGGAACGGGTCCTCGGCCCCGGTTTCGGGCCGGCCGTAACGGTCGCGCAGAGCCTCGAACACCGGATCCACGGGCGCAGCATCGGCCACGGATGTGCCAGGGGGCAGGAGCGCTTGAACCCTGGGCCTGGCAGGAACCCGCAGGCGGTCCAACACAACGCTCAAGACCCCACGGACGAGCTATCCCTCCGATGGCTCGGGCGCTGGTCGTGGCTGTGCTGCTGCTCGCCATGCCCTTGGTCGGTTGCCTGGGCAGCGATCAGGACCCCCTGGCGGCCACGCAGGAGGCACCGGAGGGCACCCCGGCCCCCGACCTGGCTTCGGGCACGGCCTTCGTCTACCAGGCCGGCGGCCACTGGGATCTGGTCCCGTCGTTCACCGTGGTCGTGGCCCAAGCTAGCGACGAAGGCTACCTCCTCACCGGCCAGACCCGCCAGGACCTGATCGGCGAGGTCTTCCTGGAGCGCGCCTGGTTCGGGGTCCGCGACGCTGAGCTCAACCGGGCGCCGACCGACGGCCACCCCGAGGGCTGGGAGCTCTTCGACTTCCCGCTCCAGGACAACAAGACATGGCACCGAGGCCAACAGACCGTCACCGCGCACAAGTCACCGGTCCCGACCCCCTCAGGTACCGAGCTAGGGTACGTGATGACCGTCGGTGGAGGCCCAGGCGACGACTTCGTCATCGAGTACACCTACGCGCCCAGCGTGGGCTACCTGACCAGCTACACCTACACCTGGAACGGTCGACCCGTGTTCGACATCACGCTCACCGAGGTCACCCGGTCGGACACGTGGACCTGGTACGAGCAGGGCCCGGTCCACGAGCTCTCGGCCGACAGGGGCACCGAGATCCGGCCCTTCAGCCAGACCCCCGGCTACGATCACCTGGTGGTGTACGCCGGTGGGAGCGAGGGGACCCTAGCCACGGTGACGCCCCCGAGCCTCGACACGGGCCCATGGACCTACCAGGTCGACGGCAAGCATGAGGCGTTCACCGGGACCTTGCTCGAGGCCACCGAGGGCACGTGGACGCTGACCCTCCAGAAACCGCAGGATGGGGAAGCCTACCTGGGGACGGTGGCGGTGCGGTGGACAGGATCGGCCCACGTTGGATAGGGTCCTGCGGGCACCTGTGCCAGGGTTGACCCACGCATCCCAGGCGTGCGGGCCGACGGGGTACAAACCGTTAAACCGGGCCAGATCACTGCACGTCCGGAGGTCTTAGCTTGGGAGGCAGCCACCGGTCCCTGACGTTCCTCTTAGCTGCAGCGCTTCTGACCGCCGGCTGGCCGCTGGTGGTCGCCACGGACGGCCCACCGTCCGGCCAGGCCCCAACGTGGCTGGAACCGGCCTTGGCAGAGGCCATCGAGGAGGCCCCGGAGACCTCGCGCACCCTGATCCTCGGTCTCGAGGCCCCGGCCGGCCCCGAGCTCATCGAGACCCTCACGCAGCGGGGCTACCCTCCGATGACCTTCGAGCACGTGCCCGTGGCGGCGGTCGAGGCACCAGGCACCGCGGTCGAGGATCTGGCAGAGCTCCCAGAGGTCATCTCCATCGCCGGCGACCGGGAGCTCGAGTGGTACGGTCGGCCAGGACCCACGATGCCTCTGGACCACGCCGAACCAGGCAACCTTGGGGACACCGGCGACCGGGTGCTCCGCGCGGACCAGGCCCGGGCCTTGGGCGTGGACGGGACCGACGTCGGCGTGGCGGTGATCGACTCCGGCATCAACACGCTCCACCCGGAGATGACCGTCCGCGAGCTGGGCGGGCCCGTGGTGGCCAACGCCAAGGTGATGGTCGGCCGTGAGCCCCAGACCACGCCCTTGCCCGCCCAGGTACCGGCCAACGTAGTCCTCCCGCATCACCCGAACAGCGACACCACCAGCGGGCATGGCACGCATGTGGCCGGCACCGTGGCTGGCCACTGGACAGACGATGGCACGTTCGGTGGCCGGGCCCCCGGTGCCGATCTGGTAGGGGTGGGTGCCGGAGCCACCGTGGTCGTGCTCTGGGCCGTGGCCGCGTTCGACTGGGTGCTTGAGCACCAGGACGAGCATCAGATCCGGGTGGTGACCAACTCCTACGGTGTGGCTGGTCCCTACCAGCCCCAGCACCCGCTGACCATGGCCACCAGAGCCGCTGACGAGGCTGGCATGCTCGTGCTCTTCGCCGCGGGTAACGACGGGCCGGAGCAGGTCACGCTGAACCGCTACGCCCAGGCACCCTGGGTCGTGGCCGTCGGGGCGACCACCATGTCGGCCAGCATCCCCGAGTTCTCCAGCCGGGGCGATCCGACCGCTCAGCCCGAGGAGGATCCCCTGGAGGGCAAGCGCGGCCCTGAGGTCGTGGCGCCGGGCAACCTGGTCGTTGCCCCGCGAAGCGCGCCGGTGACCGTCGCCGACACCTGGGTCCGCTTCCCGGTGTTCGACAGCGCCTTCGTTCCTCCTGAGCACCTCGGCTTCTACCGTACCGAGTGGGGGACCAGCATGGCCACCCCACAGGTCGCTGGCGTGGGCGCGCTCATGTTCGACGCCAACCCGGCCCTGACACCGGCCGAGGCTCGGGAGATCTTGAACGAGACCGCCCGCCCGATCCTAGGGGCTGCCTACCACGAGGCCGGGCACGGCCTGGTGGATGCCGAGGCCGCCGTCCTGCAGGCCCAGGATGCCTGGACACCGGAGCCGGGCTGGGCGACACCGACGGTGGTCGAGCAGGACGGCCCGGCCTTCACCTACCCCTTCCACGGGGCCACGCTCGGCGCCTCGCTTGATTACCCCACGATGCGCACCGAGCTGCCGTTCCCCGTCCGGCTGCCGGCCGAAGGCCTCGATGTCTCTCTCCAGGCACAGCCCCTGGCGTCACCCGAGGTCACCGGCCACGAGGTCGATGGGTTCAGCTTCGAGCTGATCGGAGCGGATGGGGAGCCCGTGCGCACGGTCCAGCTCACCCTCGGCCAGGAAGCCCCTGCCACGCACACGTTCCATGTGACGGCTGACGAGCTCGAGGCCCACGCCGAGCCCGGCTGGTCGGCATCTCACTGGACGGCGATCGTCGATCTCGATGCCGGGGCCATGGTCTGGGACGTGGACGCGACGGTCACCTACGACGATGCCAGCCTCCCCGATGTCGTGCACGAACCGGCGACATCAGACCCGGAGCCCGACCCGGTCGAGCTGGTACCTCACGACCCGATCCTCATCGAGTCCGACGATAGCTTCACCGAGGCCAACGGCGTCGTGGCTGGCAGCGGGACCGCCGACGATCCCTACGTCATCAGTGGGTGGGACATCCGAGCCGGCGATCAGCCGGCCATCAGCATCGACAGCGTCGCCGGGACCACCGCCCACGTGCTCATCCGGGATGTCTACCTCCACGATGCCCAGAACTACTGTCTCTACCTCGGCAACGCCCAGAACGTGGTCGTCGAGGGGAGCGAGCTGGTCCGGTGTGGCTCCATCGCCGGGGTCTACCTGACCGGCGGCACCCAGGGCACCAAGATCCAGGGGATCACCGTGCGGGCCTCCGACGGCGGCGTCTCGGTCAACGGCGCGCCGGACACCACGATCCGGGACAGCCGGTTCGAGGCCATGGGTGACTATGCTGTCTACGCCCGGCGGGGACCCCCGGGCGGTGGAACCGTGGTCACAGGCATGGTCATCGAGGGCAACACGATGCTAGGCGCCGGTCTCGACCTGACCACGGAGTCCACCTACGGTGCCGAGGTCCAGGGGAACACCTTCGGCGACGGTGCCGGCATCGAGATCGGGCTCCCGTCGGCAGGTCACGTCTTCCAGGCCTCGACCTGGCTCGACGGCCAACCCCGGTACAGCGAAGGCTTGATCCTTGTGGAGGCGCCCGCGGGCACCTCGCTCAGCACCATCGTCGACGCCGGGGCGGATGTGCCCACCGACGCCGAGGGAGAGGCCTGCTTCGAGGACGTCCGGATCCTCATCCAACCACCGTGGCAGCGGGTCCAGGTCCAGTGGATCTTCGGCGACGGTCAGAGCACCACCGGGGCCGACAGCCTCTGCCACATCTACCCGGACCCGTCGGCCAGCTACCAGGCGACCCTGCTGGTCACGATCCAGCAGCCCACCGGGGAGACCCGGGTGTTGACCGACACGGTCCAGGTGGGCTAGGCCGCCTGGCCTCGGGGGCCTCCCACCGCCGGCAGCATGATCCCCGCGATGACCAGCACGCCACCGAGGCCATGCAGCCACGTGACCCGATCGCCCAGGAGCACGGCGGCCCCGATCACGCTGAACAGAGGCACCAGGCCCAGGGCCGGGGCCGTGCGTCCCACCCCGACGTACTGCACGCCAAGGTAGTAGGTCACGAAGCTCACCGCCGTGGCCACCAGGCCCAGGTAGACGACGTTCAACCACGCTCGCCAGGACCAGCCGGCCAGGTCGGGCACGCCCTCGACCCAGAGGGCCACCGGGGCCAGCAGGACCGCTCCCAAGGCCGAGGCCAAGAGGACACCGGTGACCGCCGGGACCGTGTCCGACAAGCGCCGACCAAGCACCGTGTAGGCCCCGTAGGCCGCTGCCGAGGCCACGAACACGACCTCGCCCAGCAAGCGGTCAGAGCCTAGGCCGCCCGAGCGCAAGGCCCCCCACCCCACGATCAGGGAGCCGACCAGGGCCAGGATCGCCCCGATCAAGGAGGTCCGACCGGGCCGATCGCCGGTGAACGTCCACGCGATGGCGATGGCGAACAGACCCACGAACCCCGGCGTGATGATCGACCCGTCGGTGGCCGGGGCCAGGCTGACCCCGATCAGGAACAGGACGGTGTACGTCGTGATCCCGGTCAGGCTCATGCCCAGCACCAGGTGCCAGTCCCGGCGGGACAAGCGGATGCGTTGGGACCGGTCGAAGGCCAGCCAGGCCGGGAGCAAGGCCACCGCCGCGATGGCGAACCGGCCGACGGTCACCGTCATCGGCGGGGCATCGTGGGCTGCCAGCCGGGCGGTGACCCAGGCCCCGCTCCACCCCAGCGCGGTGACGACGAGGAGGAGGTAGCCCCAGGCGGTCCTCGAGATGCCCACGCGGCCCGATAGGGGAGGGGCCCATCAAGGTTGGTGACCGCCAACCGCCCACAAGCGTCCCCCAAGCTGGCCACAGGTCCTCAGGCGGCCGGCCCCGGGGACGAGAGGCGACCGGCCCTGGGGCGCTGTGCCCCTAAGGTTGGGGCGAGGGGTTCAAGAGGAAGAGCACGCCATCTAGGGTCCCCTGATGTGCCGGTTCACCGCTTACCTCGGTCGGCCCATCCGCCTGGACGAGCTGCTCCTCCGGCCCGACCACTCCATCATCCGGCAGAGCTTCGGCGCCCGCGAGGGGCGCGAGCCGATGAACGGAGACGGGTTCGGCGTGGGCTGGTACGTCCCGGAGCTGGATCCAGAACCGGCCCTCTACCGCAACGTCCGTCCGGCCTGGGCCGACACCAACATGGCCCACATCGCGCCGAGGACACGGACCAACCTCTTCTTCGCTCACGTTCGAGGCGCCACGCCCGGGATCCCGATCCACCAGCTCAACTGCCACCCGTTCGTCGCCGGGCGCCTGATGTTCATGCACAACGGCACCATCGGCGCCCACGGCGAGGTGAACAAGGTCCTCCGCGAGGACCTCGAGGACGACCTTTACTTCAGCATCCAGGGCTCCACCGACAGCGAGCACGTCTTCGCCGCCATCCGGCAGGCCATGGGACGCTCGGTCCTGGAACCGACGGCCGAGGACATGGCCGACGGGATCATGGACGCCCTGGCCCACGTCGAGGAGGTCCGCCAGGAGCACGCACCGGAGGAGCCCACCGTCGCCAACCTGGCCCTGACCGACGGCCGCTCGATGGTCGTCTGCCGCTACGCCACGCCGGGCAAGGACCCGGCCACGCTCTACCTTGGCCGGGCCAAGTCCTTCACCTGCGAGGATGGTGCCTGCGTGGCCCACAGCCCGGGTGAGCCCGGCTCGGTGCTGATCTCCAGCGAGGCCCTGTGGGAGGAGCACACCGCCTGGGAGCCGGTGCCGGAGAACAGCGTGCTCATCGTGGAGCCGGACTTCTCGGTGAGCCACCGATCGATCCCCGACGTCTCGGCCTGATGGGGTGCGGGGCTAGAGGTCCACGCCCCAGGCTCGACCGAACTTGCTCCGAGCGTAAGCTAAGAACGGCTCCGTGGAGAGAGCCTGGCCGGTGGCCTGCTCGATCAGCTCCGGGGTCGTGTACCGGGCCCCGTGCTGGTGGATCTCCTCCCGGAGCCAGCCGAGGATCCCACCGAAGCGGCCTTGGCCGATCGCCTCGTCGACGTCCTCGGCCTGGTCGCTGTAGGCCTCGAACAGCTGGGCGGCCAGCATGGAGCCCAGCGAGTACGTGGGGAAGTACCCGAAGGCACCGTGGCTCCAGTGGACATCCTGCAGGATCCCCTCGGCATCGTTGGGCGGGGTCAGGCCCATGTAGCGCTCGGTCACCTCATCCCAACGCTGGGGCGCCTCGTCGACGGCCAGGTCGCCGTGGACCAGGGCCTCTTCGATCTCGACCCGCAGCGCGATGTGGCCGTGGTAGGTCAGCTCGTCGGCCTCGACGCGGATCAGCGACGGTTCGACGACGTTGGCCGCCTGGAAGGCCGCGTCGGGCTCGAGACCCTTGGCCTTCTCCCCGAAGACCTCCTGGAAGACGTCCACGGCCCAGGTCCAGAACGGCCGGGAACGTGCCACGTGGTTCTCCCAGAGCCGCGACTGGGACTCGTGGACGACCAGGTCCCGGTCGTCGCCCAGGGGCGTGCCGAAGTGCTCGGCCGGCAAGCCCTGGGTGTACATGGCGTGGCCGCACTCGTGGATCGTGCTGGTCAACGCGCTGAGCACGTCCCCCTCGTCGAACCGGGTCGTGATCCTGGCATCGTAGGGCGTGCCCGTGCTGAACGGGTGGGCGCTGACGTCCAGGCGACCCCGCTGGAAGTCGTAGCCTAGGTGATCGAGGATCTTCCTGGAGAGGGCCTCCTGTCGGTCGACCGGCCAGGTCCCGGTGAACGGATCGGCCAGCTCGTCGGGGTCCGGGGCCTGGTCGATCAACGGCTGGATGGTCGTGCCCAGCTCGTCGATCAGCGGCCGGGCCTGGTCCCAGGGCAGCCAAGGCTCGTAGCTCTCGAAGAGGACCTCGTAGGGATCGCGGTCCGGGTCGATGTGCTCGGCCTTCTGGCGTGAGAGCTCCAGCAGCCGCTCCAGGTGAGGCGCGAAGTCGTCGAAATCGCTGGCCTCGCGGGCCTTGACCCAGGCCTCCAGGGCCCGGCTGCTGGCCTGGCTGATCGCTTCGACCAGCTCACCCGGCACCCGGGTGGCCCGCTCCCAGGACCGCCGGACCTCGCGCAAGAGGGCTTGCTTCTCGGGACCGTCGGCCTCCTTCTCAGCCTGGTCGAGCAACCGGCCGACCTCGTCGGCCGTGAACAGCTCGTGGGAGAGCCCGTCGAGGACCGAGAGCTGCATCGCCCGGGCCTCGGTCCCGCCCTCGGGCATCATCGTCTCTTGATCCCAGCGGAGGACCCCCGAGGCTTGTCTGACACCGCTGATCCGTTGGAGCCGCTCGACGAGATCCTGGTAGGCGCTCACGCACGGGCCACGCGGCCATGGCCGAAAAGGGGTGCGGGTCGGCTCGCCTGGTTCGGGGTAGCATCTTTGAGCCAGGGCCCCCCTTCGATGCCCATGAGCCTACCGGCGTTCATCGAGGAACAGCTCCCGTTCGACCGGCGGGATGTGACCGTCGACGGGGTTCGCATGAACGTCCTCGAGGACGGGCCCGAGGACGCCGACGAGACCCTGCTCTTCCAGCACGGGAACCCGACCTGGTCCTACCTGTGGCGCAACCTGATGCTCCCGGCCCGCGACGAGGGCCACCGGGTCATCGCCCCGGACATGGTGGGCCTGGGCCTCTCCGAGAAACCGGCCTCGCCAGCCTACCACGCCCTGGACCGTCACGTCGGCAACCTGGTCGGTCTGGTCGAGCGCCTGGATCTGGACGACCTGACCCTGGTCCTCCACGACTGGGGCGGGCCCCTGGGCATGGGGTTGGCCACCCGGCAACCGGACCACATCAAGCGGATCGTCGTCGCCAACACGGTGGCCTTCCCGCCCAGCCGGGAGCGTTCCCTGTCCTGGTGGCACGAGGCCCTGTCCAGCTCGGTCGGCGGGTACCTGGGCGAGAAGCTGAACCTGGTCGCTCAGACCGCCCTCCGGTTCGGCGTCAACGACCCCCTGCCCCGGCCGGTCCGCAACGCTTACCTCTACCCGATGAAGGACCCCAACGCGCGCATGGCCGCCCGGCGCCTGGTCGAGATGGTGCCCGATGGGCCTGAGCATCCCAGCGCGAGGACCCTGGCCCGGATCCAGGAAGGCTACAAGGATCTCCAGGACATCCCCATGCTGGTGCTCTGGGCCGACCAGGACCCGGTCATGCGCCCGGTCTTCACTGAGAAGTGGAAGGAGGCCTTCCCTCACGCCGATGTTCGCCACGTCAGCCAGACCGCCGGGCACTTCTGGCAAGAGGAGGACCCCGGCGCTTTCCTGCGACCGATCCTCCGGTTCGTCGAGGACGGCAAGGAAGGGAAGACAAGCAAGAAGAGCTAGCTGGCCCGGTCGCATGGTCCAGACGAAACGGATCTACGACGACCCCGATCCCAGCGACGGCGTGCGGGTCCTGGTCGACCGGCTTTGGCCCCGGGGGGTCTCCAAGGATCACGCCGAGCTGGACCGGTGGCTCCAGGCCATCGCGCCCAGCGACGAGCTGCGGGCCTGGTTCGACCACGACCCGGACCGGTGGGTGGGGTTCTGTCGCCGGTACGCCCAGGAGCTCAAGGACGATCCGGAGAAGGTCGAGGCCGTGGCGTGGCTCGAGGCCCAGCTCGAGGAGATCGGCACGGTGACCTTGCTCTACGCGGCCAAGGACACCGAGCACAACAACGCCGTTGCGTTGAAGCGCTACCTTGGGACGCGTTGAGCCCGATCACCACGGCCGTCGGACCGACGGTGGGATGCAGAGACAACAGGCAGAACAGAGGAGAGCACCTGCGACCTCTGTCCCCTGTCACCCCTTGCGACCACGCCCAGGAGGTGGAGCAGGGGCCGGGACGCAGGGACCAGACCGACCAGGGCACGGCCACCGCTGGCCGGCCATGGGAGGTCGCGAGAAGCGGCCCCTCCTCTACAAGAACGGGTGACCGCGGGCCTCGACCTCGTTGGCCACGGCCTGGCGCATGCGGTCCTCCACGTCGGAGCGGAGCTCCTCGATCACGTCAGCATCGGCGGTCTCCGGGCTGATGTAGTCGTCGACGTGGATCGGCTCCAGGAACCGGATCCGCCACTTGACGGGCAGGGGAAGCAGCGTGGCCGGCACCGGTAGGCCCACGCCCAGCATCTCCCGGGTGAACTCAAGGCGGGCCAGGGTCGGGTTGGCCTCCTCGCCACCGACGATGACCGTCGGGATGATCGGCGCCGCGGCAGCCATGGCCGTCCGGGCGAACCCGGGTTTGAACGGCTGGAGCTGGTAGAGCTGCCAGATGGGCTTGAAGTTGCCCCGCTCGCCCTCGGGGAAGAAGAGCACCAGCTGCTCCTGGTCGAGGATCTTGACCGACTCGGTCACCCCGGCCTCGTACATGCCCAGCTTGCGGCAGTACTCCGATAGCAGCGGGTTGTTGAACCAGTTCGGATGGACCGCGGTGTAAATCTCCCGGTCCAGATCGTCGTGGAGGGTGACGTAGAGGTTGGCGAAGTCCAGACCGGCCCACCCGGTGTGGTTGGCCACCAGCATGCCCTTGCCGTCGGGGATGTTCTCCAGGCCTTCGACCTCGAGCCGGGAGTACTTGCGGATCAGCCGGTAGAGCTTGGAGAGGCGCTCGATGAACCCCTCGTCGACCCCGTCCCGGCCCCGAGGCTTGCCAGGCATCGGGCCTTCCACGGGCATCGCGCATATCACCGTTTCCCTTGGCCCCACGCCGACTCGAAGACCGCCAGGGCATGATCGGGTGGGGTCGGACCGGACTCCAGGGCGATCTGGCCGATACGGTCGGCAGGGGTGACGTCGAACACCGGGTTGGCCACCTCGACGCCAGGGATCGCCTCCTCCAGGACCTCTATCTCCTCGCGCTCCTCGATCGGGACATCGGTTCCCGTGGCCGAGCGCGGGTCGATCTTGAAGCTCTCGGCGGCCACGTAGAACGGGACCCCAGCGTCCTGGGCGGCCAAGGAGAGCAGCTCGGTCCCGATCTTGTTGACGATGTCACCGTTGGCCGCGATGGTATCACAGCCGGTGACGACGGCATCGGCGTGATCCAGAGCCGTGGCCATGGCCGCATCGACCATGAACCGGACCGGGACCCCGGCCTCGGCCAGCTGGCGGGCCGTGATCAACCCCTGGCGCCAGGGTCGGGTCTCGAGCACGATGGCGGCCTCCAGCGGATCGTTGGCGTGGCGAGCCTCGATGGCCGTGATGGCCGCCTGGCTGTTACAGTGGGTCAGCACGATGTCGGCCCCCTGGAGCAGGCGCCCGCCGACACGACCGACCCTCTCACGGGCGCGCAACGCATCGTGGACGAACCGTTCGGCCCGAGCGTACACCGCGTCGGTACCCCCCTCCTCGTCCAACCCCCCCAGCACGTACTCGATGGCGTTGCGCAGCGAGACGGCGGTCGGTCGCGTGGAACCCAAGCGATCGGCTGCGCTGCGGATCTCGTCGGCCGAGGCACCGCCGTGGGCCAGGCTCCCCAGGGCGCTGGCCGCGTGACGGGCGATCTTGGCCGCCCCGCGGACCTCCATGGTCTCGATCTCCCTGGCGGCGTCCTCGACGGTAGGGGCCTCTCTCGGCGGCACGGAGGACGTTTAGGCGGGCCTGGTTGAAAGGTGGTCGGTTCCCGTACCAAGCCGTGGATGCCTCCAAGCGCTGTGGAGGGCCTCGAAGGGTCGGTGGTTCGCCTGGCCCTCGTGGGTCCCAGCGACAGGTGGTGTCGGAACCAGCTCAAGCGTCGACCGTCACGAGACGGCCATCTCAAGCTCGTCGCCGATCTCGTCCCACGCCTTGCCGGGCGTGTAGTGGACGGTGCGGCCTCGGCGCTCTTTCTCGACCAGGTCGGCCTCGACCAGGCGCTTGATGTGCCAGTTGGCCAGGCTGGGCGAGATGTCGAGTTTCTCGCAGATGGCCTTCTGGTTCAGGCCGGGCTCCTTGAGCACCGTGCGAGCGATGTCGTTGGTCGTCTCGTTCTGCAGCACCGACAGGATCTCCCGGGTCTGGGCCACGTAGCCGGCAGCCGGGAAGAAACGCCGGTAACGGCCACGCTTCTCGCTGGTGACCATGCCGTTCTTCTCCAAACGGCGCAGGTGGTAGACGGTGGTACCCCACCCGATCTCGACGGCCTCGGACAGGGCGTGGGCGTGGATGCCCGGCTCGTCCTTGACCGCCTCGTAGAGCTCCTCCCGGGTGTCGTTGTCGAGAAGCTCGCTACGTTCGATCCTGGAGTACATCGGTAAGCCGAGCACGGTCGCGCCCCAGGAGAGCCGTGGCCAGTAGTAGGCCGCTATCCCCACCAGGGCCAGGGCCGCAGCGCTGGCGCCAGCGATGACCGTCGTGGATAGCTCGTCGTCTTGCTCGGGAGCCGGGCTATCGGGCGCCGGGAGGCCCTGTTGGAGCTGGAAGGTGCCGGTGGTGGCGCTACCATCGCTGGACCCGCCGGTGACCGAGGCTTCGAGCACGGTGGCTTGCAGGTCCTGGATGGTGACCTGGTCGCCTGCGCCCTGGCCGCCGAAGCTGCCATCGGTGATGTTCATCGTGGCCCGATCGGCTTGGAGACCAAGCGGGAGCGTCGGGCTCATCCAGGCCCTGCCGTCCCAGTCGACGCTGAGCTCGCCGGTGTTGACGATGTTGACCAGGCGCAGCACACGGTCTTGGGCCCCCGGGGTTTGGGAGTCGTTCCGGGACCAGCCGGTCTCTACGCGATGCTGCTCGCCGTCACCGTCGACGACCACCACGGTGGCGTTGGCCACGCTCACGGTCATGCGGCCCTTGGCCATGAGATCCAGTCCCTGGGTGGACCGGGCCAGGGTCCCCTTGCTCAAGACCACCTGGTTGAAGCTGTCCGGGGCTCCTGCGTCGTCCTCGTGGAGGTCGTAGGTCTGGTTCTCCTCAAGCAGCTCGAGGTCCATCTGGTCGGCGGTGAGCGTCGCCTGGCTGTCCTCCTCCAGGGTCACGTAGGCCTCGTAGCGGGAGGCGTCCTCGTTGGGGAAGATCGTGATGCTACCGCCGGTCGCGTCGATCTTCTGACGGCTCCTCTCGGCGCTACCCTCTAGGCAAGCGGTCTCGTCACCGTTGAAACACGGGACACGGTAGGTCCAGACATCGATGGCGCCGGTGGGCTGGGGGAAGACGATCGAGGTCTGACCGCCGTGCAGGTAGAGCTGGGTGCTGGTCGTCTCGGCCGTGACATTGTCGAGTTGGATGGGGGCTTCGACCGTAGCCTGGCCGGCGGCCAGGGCTACCGGTACCGCTGAGATCAGCAGCAGGCCGACCATGACGGGGAACACCGGGGGTCGCATCATCCTCCCAGGCCCCCGGAGGGTACTTAAACACTGTTGGGAGGTTGTTGAACTCCCGTTGAAACGTGTTGAAATGTTCAACACACCCGCGGAAGGGTCGCCGGCCGGGGTTGGACGGCCACCGAGCCCGGCGGGACCATCGCCTTCTTAAGGGGAGCTGGCTTGAACGTACGTGTGGAGCTCCAGAGCGTCGCGACACCCGACGGCACGATCCAGCTCCTGGGTATCTGCGAGGGCCTGGAGGGGGAGGCCGAGGCCGTGGTCCAAGCCCTCGAGGTCAACCCGCCGGCCAGCGTGGCCCTTGCTTTGGAGCCCAACATGATCGACGAGGTCGAACACTGGGAGAGCGCCGAGCAGCTCGACCGAGAGGACAAGGTGTACCAACAAGGCCTCTCCGAGTTCGGACCGGTCAAGCTCCCCCCGGTGGAGTACGCCGCTGCCCTGCAAGTCGCTGAGGAGCTGGGTGCCAGCGTCCACGGCATCGACATCGGCGAGAGCACCTACATGGCCCACTTCACCGAGGAGGTGTCGATCTGGGACCTGTTCGCCAAGACCTGGCGCCTGCGCCGGCTGGACAAGAAGCCACCCAAGGCCGGCTCACCCGAGGCCTTCTGCATCGCTTTCGACCAGCGGTTGAACAAAGGCTCCTTCGGGCTCCTTGAGAACCTGCGCGAAGGCCGGATCGCCGACCGGACCAGGGACCTGACCGACCAGGGGCCGGTGACCGTGGTCCTCCCGATCCCGCGCCTCAGCGGGGTCGCTCGGCGCTTGGAGGGTCCTCAGGCTCGGCCTTGACCGAGGGTCCCTTGAGCTCGATGGACCCGAGCCGGATCGGGGGCTCCTCATCCCCTCGGGACCGGCAGGCCCCTAACCGGGCGGCCTCCATGACCATCACGACGTTCTCGATCAGCTCAGCGTTGGACTCGAGGTCTCCTGCGACGTACATCGCCCCCTATCTCACCGCGTGGGGGTATTCAAAGACCCTGGATACGCGCGAGAAAGGACAGGACCGCCGGGGCCTGCTCCACCTGGGGGACACCGGTCCCGGGGGACAGCGGCGAGCACCAGGGTTGGCCACGATCCGCGACCGTCCGTCGATCCGAGCGTGGAGACAAGGTCCCTTTCTCCCAAGGGCGCTTATCGTTTCACGCGCACAGCGAACAGCTTCATATAGGAGCTTGAGGGAGCCATGAGCGGGGAGAGGTGAAGACGCAGCGTGACCGATCATGAAACCCCTGTTGCTCTTCGCCCTCGCACCTGCCTTGTTGGCGCCGATCGCCGACGCTGAGCCTAGCTTGACCACCTTGGAGGTCCCGGAGACCGGGACCCCGTTGGATCAGGTCCTCGGCGAGAGCCACGTCAACGCCACCGTCCGAGCGCAGGCCTCGGACGTGGCCCTGGAGGTCGACCCTGATGACCTCGGCCTGTACATGCAGGCCTCCCTCCCAGGTCCAGGCTTCAGCCATCCCCTCACGGATGACCAACCGGCCAGCGACCTGGCCGGAGCGGCCGGTCAGGAGGACAAGGAGAGCCAAGCATGGGGCCCGGCGGTCCCGATCCCGATGCCCGAACCCGCCGAGGTCGGCGCCGCGGTCGGCCTGGCCACCGCCGGAGCGGTCGCCTACGCCGCGTTGCGGTGGCGCTACCTGGGCCTTGGCTTCGTGATGCCCCTCTACTCCCGGCTCTCACGCTCCGAGCTCCTGGAGAACGAGACCCGATCACAGCTGCTCGAGATCATCACCGGCGAGCCCGGCCTGTCGCTCCAGGAGCTTGCCGGGAAGACCGACGCCGGCTGGGGCACCACCGTCTACCACCTCCAGCGCCTGGAGCAGGCCGGGTTCATCAAGAGCCGCAAACAAGGCCACCACCGGCGCTTCTACACCGTCGGTGAGGTCGGCCAGGACGAGGTCGAGGCCCTCGGCATGCTCCGGAACGATACGCCACGGAAGATCGCCCAGTACCTGGTCCAGGACCCCGGATGCAACCAGAAAGCGATCTGCGAGGCCCTGGACATCAGCCCGTCGCTGGCCCACAAGTACCTCAAGCGCATGGAGGAGCAGGAGCTGTTGACCAGCGAGCGAGAGTGGCGGTCCAAGCACTACACGCCGGACAAGCGCTTGGCCACCCTGATCGAGCAGGCTGCCTAAGGGCCGTGTCCACCGCTGGCTTTTCCGGTTGGCTGATAAGCCCTCGGTCACCTGGTCGCCCGGGTGCCTTCCGCTGACCCCGGTCCGTGGTCCTCGTTCCTCCGCCGTGGCCAGCCTTGGGTTTGGGGCCTGGCCGCCGCCGTGATCACGGTGGCCCTCCTGGCCGGCGCGTGGACCCAAACCGACCTGGACGACGACGGCCTTGACGTCCTGACCGAGCGGGAGCACGGCACGGACCCCTTCCGCGCCGACACCGACCTCGACGGGTTGGCAGACGGCTGGGAGCTCGACCGCGGCACCGACCCCCTCCGGGTCGATACCGACCGGGACGGTCTGGCCGACCGTGGCGAGCTCGTCGACGGGGTGGACCCCCGGGCCAAGGACACCGATGGCGACGGCGTCACCGACCCCGAGGAGCTCGAGGAGAGGACCGACCCCCGGGACCCGGACAGCGACGACGACCGGCTCGACGACCGTCGCGAGATCGAGCTGGGCACCCACCCGCTACGAGCCGACAGCGACCAGGACGGCCTGACCGACAGCCAGGACCTCCTGGCCGGCGCCAACCCCCTGGAGGCCGACACCGACCACGACACCCTGATGGACGCCGACGAG
>CAZBKU010000028.1:0-18154 GCA_964492585.1 uncultured Thermoplasmatales archaeon
GGCCAGGAGGCCTGCAAGGACGACCGCGGCTCCCGCCCCCGCCGAGGCGCCGGCCCGGGCGCGGGATCCGGCTCCTGGGGCCAGCGCCCACATCGACAAGAGGGCGGCCCCGACGGACCAGGTCATCGCAGCCACCGCGCCAGGGGACCACCCGGCGACCTGCGGGACCCAGATCCCCACAGCCACGGTGACCAGGGAGGCCCCCAGTGCGCCAGTCGCGAGCCTAGCTACCTGCACCTCTGCCGAACGCGAGAGCATGCTCCCGAGGTCCGCGACGGCAAGCCCACGGGACCGTGCCTCGAGAACCTTCTCGGAGCCCCGAAGCCCGAAGAGGAGTACGCCGCCCAGCAGCACGAGCAGCAAGGGCCCGTGGGCCAGCACGAACCAGCGCAGGAAGCCCGGACCGAACATCGAGGCCGGGATCAACCCGACGAAAACAGCCATGGAAGCCGCCGCGACCGTAACGCCCGGGTCCCTCGACCAGCGGACCTCATCCGCGAGCAGGAGGACGCCAGCTAAGGCCAACAGGGCGGGGAGGGCGACGCCTAGGTACACGTGGAACGCCAGCGGCGCTGGAGCGAACTGGAACCAGCCGCCTGCTCCAACCGCTACGACCAGGACAGAGGACGCCGAGCGGACGCGCGAACCCCGCCGAGGCGAGGCGAACGCCATCCCCGAGACCCCAAGCGCGATCAGAGACCAACAGGCCAGCCGGCTCCAGAGGAGAAGCATGAACCCGAGCTCGACCAGGGCGAGACCTGCCAGGAGGCCTCCCAGGAGCCTCCGGTGCCTCTGGCTGGCGACGGTGAGGGAAACGGCGGCCAAGGCGAGGAGCGTGAGAACGAGAAGCGCTGGGTACCAGGGCTCGAAGCCAGCCACGCGCCATAGCCACAAGAACGGTACTTGAAACCCCCCCACTAAGTTGACGGCCGCCGGTCAAGTGCGGGCACGCCCCTGGCCCGCCATGGAAAGGAGAGACAACCCGTTTCGCCTGTCTGCGGCCCTGGCGCTCGCGGCGCTCATGCTCGTGCTCACAAGCCTCCCCGCGGCCCTGGCAGGGACACCCCAGCACCCGGAGATCGCAGACCCTGCCGGAGACGCCCCCGTGGAGTGGGCCGACCTCACGGCCGCCTGGTTCAGCGAGGAAACGACCGATGCCATCCGATTGACCCTGCAGGTGGCCGGGGTGGAACAGGCGCCTGCCCACGGGGAGGTCGCCGCGCACTTCCGCGTTGGCGATGCCCACTTCATAGCAGGCTGGACGACGGTCGTGATCCCCGAACCCCCCGTGCGCTACCAAGGGGGGTTCGTGTGCCCCGCAGGCGAGGAGCGGACAGAGGTCGACCCCGCCACGTGCATCGGCCTGCCCGGTGAGGTGGGGGACGATGTCTACCGCGTGACCGTCCCGCGGGCCCAGATCGGCGCGCTTGCCGCGGACTCGGTCATCGGGTCTCCCATGGCGTACGCCGAGATCTGGTTGGGGGCAGAAGCCCGGCTGGCCCTCGACGAGACGGACACCGGAGACACGTACACGTTCTCAACGGGCGAGGCAGGCTCGCCCGACAACCACCCAGACGACGGCCCTACCGGGACCGGGGAGAGCGACGACGACCCGGGGGCTTCACCCGACCCGAACAGCGCCCCTGCAGGTGATCGGCCTGGCCAGACCGCCAGGAGCGAGGTTCCGGCCCCGGGGCTCCCCGCCGCCCTGGGCGCGCTCGTCTTGGCAGCCTTCGGTGGGGCTCGAGGATCCCGCGGGGGTGCCCGCCGGTGAACGTGAGCCTGGGCCAGACGATCATCTACGTGCCGGACGTCCAGGCCTCCCTGGCGTTCTACGAACAGGCGTTCGGGTTCGAGCGCCGGTTCCTCTCCGATGAGGCCGAGTACGGCGAGCTCGAGTCCGACGGCCGGGTGCTCGGGTTCGCGTCGACCGAACTCGGGGGAACGAACATCGAGGGCGGGGTGCTCCCGCTTGACCCTGCAGGACCCCCGCCGGGCTTCGAGATCGTTGTCACCGCCGAGGACGTGGCCGCCGCGGTCAAGCAAGGGGTGGCGGCCGGCGCGACGGTCGCCACGCCGCCGGTGGAGAAGCCATGGGGTCAAACGGTGGCGTTCCTGCGCGCACCCGATGGTCACCTGGTCGAGGTCAGCAGCCCGCGGGAGCCTTAGGAGGCAGCCCGTGGCGGACCGACCGGGCAGCACCCGCGGACAGCCAGCAGCGGCGCCCGGCTGGAAGCGCGTGGTCCCCGCGCCGAGAGGTCAAGAAGCCGCACGCCAGGATTTGGTCGCGTGTCACGAACTTCAACGCCGGTCTCTGGCGCGAGTCACCCGACGATGTCCACACGGAGACCAACCCGCCCTGGAACTGATCTCAGGACGCGGGTCGTGTACGGTTCATGGACGGCGAAGGTCCGTTCCCCTGGTGTCTGCGACACTCACCGGTCACGATCGTTGTGGCCGGCCGGCCCCCCAGGCGGCGGTTGCGCAGGCCCCGACCATCAGCACGTTGCCCGGTTGCCACCACCACGCGCCGAGGTCGGCGTAGACCCAGATCAGGCTTGCCAACCCCGCCACGGCCAGGCCTGCTTGCTGTGGCAGCACCGAGCCCCGCCAGGCGCCTCCAGCCGCCACGACAGCTCCTGCAGCGAAGAGCAAACCCGCGACATTGTAAACGCTGGACCACAGGTCGCCGCGATAGAACAGGGTGACGCCAACCGCCACTGTGAGGAAGCCGATGGGGATCACAGCGGCCCGTTCGCTGCGGTCGCCGGCTGCCGAGATCAAGAACCCGATCGCGATCGTCGCCAGACTCAAGACGGTCCAGGTGTCCAGGCCACCGGCCAGCGCCGCTACGATCCAGAGCACGGCTGCGAGGGCTGCGAGTCGTAACCCCGAAACGTAGCGTGGATGCATGACCGCAACGCGGGACGGTCGGATAAGCCACTTGTGGATGGGTCTTTGAAATGAGATGGAGGTCTCGCTTGAGGACATCCGGCACGGCCCACCTCCCGCTGCTCGCCACCGAGGAGGAGATCACACTGCTTCGCGCGCTGCTTCAGGAGATCGTGTGGGGAGATAGCATCCGGGCGGTCGTGGCGGCCTTGCTGTTCCTGTTCTCGCTGTTCGTAGGCCGCCTGTGGTCCCAGGAGGCGGGTGATCCCAGGGCGGCCCCTCTACGACGGCACTTCGGTTAAGCTCCGGGTGCCACCTCCCGCCTCAAGCCCTATGAACCCAACCCTCCTCGTCCTCCTCGTCGCGCTTGCTCTGGTCGTGACCGTCGCGCCGGTGGCCTCGGCCGACGTCCCCGAGAGCTGTCACGACGATCCGTATGGCACCGATTGCCTCACCCAGCAGGTGCTTTGCACCCTCAAGCACCCGACCGGCTTCACCCACGAGTGCTTCGGGACCATCGGACCGCCGCCGTGAGCGGGGCTGATGAGGCGATGGCTCCCGGGGCGCCTGCCGGTCCCGGGGACCGGCGGCCGACCGGCTCCCCGGCCGGCGCACGAGAGCCTCCAGCCTGACCCTCTGTGGACCGGCACTTTGCTTATACCCCGCGTCGGGCGTGGTGAAGCGACCCGACGTGCTACAGAGGAAGGCGGCCTGGTTGATCCTGTTGCTCGTGGTGGCAGCTGCGGCTGGCTGCCTGAGGACCGGTGGCCAAGACACCGAGGTCCCTGCCACGACCGATCTCTCCGATCCCGAGGGGGCGCCGGCCGACCACGTCGTCGGCATGGACGCCCAGCCGGTGGGACCCGACCGGCCGGCCCCCAGCCCCACCTGGGAGGTCGGCCAGTGGTGGACCTGGGAACACACCACGGACACGAGCACGGCCGAGTGGACGATGGTCGTCATCGAGGACCAGGGGGACGCCTGGCGGGTCGCACCCGACGACCCCGAGCCCGCGCGCCGGAACGCCATCTTCGACTGGTACGTGTTCGGGGACATGTCCAAGGACCGGATCACCGACGAGGGGGCCGGAGGCTTGGTCTTCTACGACTTCCCGCTCACCGACGGCAAGCGCTGGGAGAGCAGCTTCGGCACGGGAGACGACGCGATCCAGGTCGTCCACGAGGCCACCTTCAACCCGGCGATCGAGACCTTCCAAGGGCCCGAACCAGGCTTCGAGATCACCGCGGTCACGAACGGCTCGCTCTTCTTCGAGTACGACTACGTGCCAGCGCTCGGTTGGTTCTCCACCCTGAGGAACTACCTGCTCCCCGACCAAACCGAGGACGGGCAGCCGGCGGTGGACTGGACCTACCGCGTCACCGACACTGGCGCGGCCTACCAAGGCCAGGTCTACGACCCCACCGCCGAGCTGCTGGTCGACACCTTCCACGAGGTCGACGCCACGCCCGGCCAGACCGATGCCACCCCGGCCCCGCATGCCTCGTTCGAGGTCAGCCAGGACGCCAGCGCGCTCTTCGCCGTGGCCGGCGCCTACGCTACCGCGGGCATCAGCCAAACCACCCTGCTCGACCCTGAGGGCGACCACCACACCCTATCGGCGGCCTCGCCCACGCCCGAGGGCGACGTGGCCGCCATGGCCCACCTGATGGATCCCGTGCCCGGAGCCTGGCAGGTGCTCATGGGTGGGGCTGGCGTGGACACGGAAGGCTGGGTCATCGTCTGGCAGGTGTTCGATGAGGTCCGGACCCTGTAGCACGGTCCCGCACGGGGGGCCGTTGCGCGCGCTCGACAGGTCGCTGGTTCGGCACCCGGGACGGCTGGATTTAGGAACGCTCCCAGTAGCTTCATCACCTAGCACACCCACGCTGGCTTGCACCTAGGCTCCCCGATGGCTCCCTCCCGCGCGCTCCTCTGGGCAACCGCCGCAGTGGTCCTCGTGTCGGTCGCGGCCGCGGCCCTCGTACCCGTGACCACCCAAGAGGGACCCGGCCAGATCGACGTCCCACACCTGCGGGTGGGGGACACGGGGACCTACGCCTTCTTCACGCCTGACGGGGACCCCCTGGGCCTGTGGGGGTTCGAGGTCCTCGGCTTCCAGCCTGCGGTCAGGGCCGATGGGAGCACCGTGAACACGGTCGCCCTTGGCTCCCAGGTCACCCTACAGGCGACCGACCTCTCGATCCAGGATCACATCGACCTCCACTCTCGGGCCTCGGTCCGGCTGGACACCGCCCAGTCGCAGGCCGACTTCGAGGAGGTGCTCACAGGCTTCACGCCATCGGCCCCGATCCTGCCCGGTCTCCCATCGGCGGGGTCCACGATCCACCACGACCAGACGATCAGCTCGGGACCTCAGGCGGTCCCGACAGGCTACCCCGTCCCGTGGTGGACGGCCCAACCCGACCAGGTGCCACGCCTGGCCCACCAGGGCCCCGGGACCGCCGCGACCAGCCCGGCGTGTACGATCACGGACCCCGCCACGGTCCCCCGGGGCGGTAGCCTGGATGGGGCCCCCGCCCTCGAGCTGGTCGTCGAGGCGACCTGTGGCGAGACCACCGTCGAGCGGTCCACGTGGCTGACGGCCCGGGCCCCGGTCGGAGCCTACGTCGTCTACGGCGCCCCGGACCCCCAGGGGGTCGACATCCACGCAGCCTTGGTGGACTTCGAGCCAGGCCAGGGGCAGAGGGTCACCTGGACGGATGCCTCCTCGGTGGCCGAGCCCGCGCCCAGGGCCCAAGCCTCCTCCCAGGACCCGGGGCCGCCACCGACGGGTGATCGATCCGCCCTTGCCTACCCGCTGGAGGCCGCCCTCGAGGACGTCCGCAGCGACAACGGCCTGCTGGACTTCCAGATCTGGCGCCAGACCCACCCCGATGCCCAGGTCGTCTCAGCCCGGATGACCCGGGGCGAGCACAGCTGGCAGGAGCTGGAGAGCTACACCTGGCGGTTCGTGTTCGCCGCCTCGGATGGCTCGGGCTACCAGGTCGCCACCGAACTCTACCCGACCAACGGGACCGTGGAGACGAGCGACCGAGGCCCCCTGGAGGTCCCGGGAAGCGCCCTCGACGAGCTGCCGGGGTCCACCATCACGCTTGCCCAAGCCCTGGAACGCTGGCGGTCGGTGGCCAGCCCGGCCTACCTGGACCTGCGGCCCAACTACGTCCACTGGGGGATCCAGGTGCCCCTCACCTGGGCCGACGATTGCGACCACGTCCCCGAGGACACCGGCCTGCTGCCTGCCAGGCCCGGCATGGACGACGTGGTCGTCGGGTACTCCTCGTACGGCACGTGCATCACGCCCAAGGTCGAGCGCCGGGAGTCCTACGCCCGGATCGGCCTGCAGGATGCACGGATCGACAGCCTCGTCGAGCATCGCCTGCGCCTTGGGGCCTTCCCCGATGGAGAGCTGGACCGGGTCGATGTGGCGGCTGCCAGGCCCGTGCCCGAGGGCCAGGTGATCGAGCCCCCACGGTTGGAGATCGCGGCCCTGACCACGACCTCGCTGCTTGCCGTCCTCTGGGGGGCCTACTTCTGGCCGGTGCTGAAGTTCGCCATGGCCCGCGGCGTCGTCGTGGTCCGGGGGTTCACCCGGATCCCGTCCTCCGAGCTCCTCGAGCACCCGACACGGGAAGCGATCGTCGAGCTGTTATCCAACGAGCCTGGCCTGACAGCTGGCGAGATCACCGACCAGCTGGACATCGGCTGGAGCACGCTGGCCCACCACGCCCGCCTGCTCGAGCGCGCCGACCTGATCGAGAGCCGCGTGGTGGGCCGGCATCGTCACTTCTTCCTTCCCGGCACCGTCGACCCGGACCAGCGCCAGGCCGTGGCCTTGCTCCGCAACGAGAACACGCGCCGGGTCTACGAGCAGATGACCCGGACCCCGGGCCTGCCCTTGGCCACGCTCGCCGAGCACCTGGACATGACCCCCGCCGGTGCCCTCTGGCACGTCCGGCGGTTGGAGGAGGCCGGGCTTGCCACGCGCCAACGCGACGGCCGCGAGGTCCTCTGCGTCCCCGAGCCGGTCCCCGACGAGGCCTGACCCGAGGCCAGGTCCAGGGCCTTCCACCGTCGCTGCCGTGCCTTGGGCCGGCGCCGGTAGCGAGGATTTAGGGCGACCACCAGGGACCCCAAATAGGCAGGGCGCCACGCACGTCCAACCGGGCCCCAGGCCCGGGGGAGACGACACGCACCATGGTCCCCGAACGCCCAACGCTCCACGCCCTGACGATCCTCGTCGCGACCTTGGCCCTCAGCGGCTGTCTCTCCGACGGGACGGCCACCGACGGTGAGCTCGCGTACACCGGACCCGCCATCGACGAGCCGCTTGTCCCCGTCCCGGTCGCCTGGGAGGGGACCCTGCGGGCCCAGGGATGCTACGAGGGTGGCGTGGACACGTGCGATGCCCAACTCAAGTCCGAGGGTCACGTCGAGTGGTTCGAGGTCGAGCTAGATGCCCTCCCGGTCGCCGGCGAGCTCCGGGTCGACTGGGAGGCCCGCCAGTCGCCGGACACCGGGTTCTACCTCCGGTTGGAGTGCTGGGACCGAGCGATCCCGCAGTGCGCGCCCGACGGGCCGGATCTGGCCCGCGCCGACGGCCAGGAGGGCCCGCTTTCGATCTCGGTCGAGGACCTCAGCGTCCTCGAAGAGGACACGAGCCTCTACGTCGCCTTCGGTGTGCCCGCACGGGACACGCCGGCAGGGGACCACCACCCCGCGGTCGACGCTGACTTCGTGATCGAGGGCGCCTTCCTGGTACCCGGCGGGGGAGCCTAGGTGCTCCAGCGATCGACGTCCCGTCGAGGACGGCGTCCCGCGGTGCTCGTGGTGATCCTGTGCATCCTGCTGCTGGCCGCCGGCTGCTTGGCAGGCTCCGATGGGGACACCAGCCCGGAGGAGGGCCCGCCGACCGAGCCAGGCTCGCCATCCGGGAACCCTGGCGACGCTCGAGAAGACGCCAGCGATCGCACCGCCCCCGAGGAAGGGGTCGAGGAGGGTCCCTACGGGCCACCGGTGTGGGTGCCGGGGGACTGGTTCACCTGGCAGGTCGATTCGGGGCCGGCCCAGCTCGAGGCGACCACCGTCGTCACGGGCGTGGGCGACGGGACCGCGGCGGTCGGTTTCACCGATCTCGAGACGGGCTTGTACGCCCAGTGGTTCCACCTGCCGCCGGCCGGGACGATGGGGACCGAGGCTCTCTCCTGGGAGCTCCACGACGAGCCGTCGAGCCTGATCTCGTTCCCGCTTGAGGACGGGGCCACCTGGGAGGCTTCCTTCGAGGGCGAGAGCCTCACGTTCTCGGCCACGCGCGTGGCAGACCAGGCGGCCCCTGTCTTCAGCATCGACGGGACCTACCCCGATGGCGACACCGCCGTCCGTGCGACCTACTCGGTGGCGGCAGGCCAGTTCCTCACCATCGACCTGCTCTACGGCGGCTCGGAACCCTGGGCCCAGGCAAGGCTGATCGACCACGGCGAAGGCTTCCAGGACCCCGTGCACGTCCTGGAGGGAGAGGACCTGTTCGTCGGCGGCTCGGCACCCCCGACGTTCCTCCGGGAGCCACAGACCCTCCGCGTGTCGGCCGAGGCCACCCACCTCCTGCTCGGCTGCCAGATGGGCGGGATGGCGGGGACCTACCGGGTCCAGCTCGACGGGCCGTCCGGCCAGTCCGCGGTCTGCGACCACCAGAGCACCGGGGCCCAGTGGGCCTCCGACACGCAGATCAGGACCCCCGAGGCCGAGGCCGGGGACTGGGTGTTGACCATGGCGCCTGGTACCGCCCAGGGCTTCGTGTTCGCAGAGGTGGTGGCCGTGACGGCGGAGACGGTGGAGGTGGGTTGATCCCAGGATCTCGCGGACCGGACCCACGCGTTCGGCGTGCTCTGCGCGAACCCGCCGTGGCGCTCGGCCCTTTGGCCAGTGGCCACGGACGCCTCGATCGTGGTCATCACCCGAGGGCGACGACCCCCGCGCGCCCCGTCTGGCGGGGCCCGGGCGTCTCTGCGATGGAGAGGCTGGTGGGCGTGACCGTGATCGGACCCCTGCTCAGTGAGCTAGAGCGCTCAGCGAGCTTCCCCGCTCGCCCGTGGGCGTGGACGTGCCGGGGGTCTCATCGCCGTCGATCGATCGTCACCGGCCCCGCACCACGGACCCGACACGGACCACCCCCTACCCTTTCTCCACGGGCCGCCCTGGCCCTTTGAGATCCTCGGTCATGAGCGCCGGATGCTCGATCAACAGTCGGGCGAAGCCTTCCATCACAGCACGCTCGGCCTTGCGCAGGTGCTCCTGGAACGTCGACCTAGCCAGCTCCATGCGCTTGGCCAACTGTTCGGCGGTGAGCCGGCGGGGCGTCTCGTAGTAGCCGGCGTGGATGGCGGCCACCAGGGCCTCGAGCTGGCGCTGGGTCAACCGGTTGGTGATCGACGAGAGGGGCACGGAGACCTCTAGGGCGTTGCCGGGGACATCGGCGACCCGCTCGAGCTCGACGTCGCCGACCTCCTCGATCCGCTCGACCATGGCGCCCAGCCGGTCCCTCGAGGGGGCCAGGATCGTGAAGTGCTCGTGACCGTCGCTGTCGACCACGGGGTAGACGATCGTGCAGCCCACCCCGCGGATCCTGGGGGTGACCTCGGGTTCATCCTGGCAGGGGCATCGGGTGACCAGCCAGGTGTCGCCCTGGTCCACGAGATCGCGCTGGTCGACGGGCAGGGCCGCGTGGACCTGGTCGAGGAGCTCACGGGTCGGCGCCTGGAGGAGAGCCAGGCAGTGATCCTCCTCGCTGGAGAAGTGGACCAACCGGGCCCCGTCGACGACGTCCTCGCTGTAGCATCCATGGTGATGGACGCGGATGTTGGCTTGGAGGACCATCGGGTCCTCCTTAGGCACCTCACGCCTTGTTAGATGTGCCGGCATGTGCCGGGGGTTGTTCGTGGAGGCGCCGGCGCATGCCGGCGATTCTGGGATGCGGTACGACCCCCTCATCGGTCCCGTGGTCCTCACACGGCTTGCCCGTGGCCTGCACCGCCGGCGCCTGCACGTGGCCGAGCAACGCTTCTTCGATGCCTACGGCAGGGGCGGCCAGCTGGCCGACCGCAAGCTCGTGATCCCCATCGGGTACTTCGCCCGACCCCAGGTCGCGGCGACCCTGCTGGCGTGGCTGGTCGACGGCGACCGGTTGGACATCGAGGTCTTGGTCGAGATCTGGCTGCGGGCAGGCGAAGAGCGAGACGTCGCCGCCTTCTACGAGAACCTGGCCCAGTTCCTGGCGATCCTGCACAAGGGCCGGGCCTACGCGGTCACGTGGCGGGGGCCTGACGGGCAACTGTTGTCCTACGGATCCAGCGTGTTCGACTAGGCGTCTGGCTCGGTGGGCGCTTGATAGGGGAGCCGGGATGCCCGGCCGTGCGGCTTGCCAGCGCCCGAGGGTCGGGATCGACCTCGGTGAGCATCTCGTAGTCGAGCGCTTCGAGGGCCCGGGCCAGGACCTCAAGCTCGGTCTCGGTCCGCAGCACGAGGTCGATGTCCTTGGTGGCACCCTTCAGCCCAGCATAGCTCATCGCCCCGCCACCGATGAGGTAGGCGTCCACGGGCTCGATCAGCTGAGCATCCGCGCGGGAAACCTCTTCGCGCAGCCTCTCCATCGGGTACAGGATGGTCCCGCTTCCACGGACCCGGGTGTCGATGCTGGCCGTGGCCGATACCTCGTGCACGCGCGGCTCGTCGTCGTTGTCGTCGCTGGTGGGATCGTCCATCAAGCCACTCCGTACTGGCGCCGGTACCGGTCGTGCTCATCCCAGGGAAGGAACCCCTCGGTCGCTTCGTGGGTTTCGACGTACGCGACGAGGTCGCGCGCCTCGGTCTCGAGCCCGTAGATCGCCGCCTTGTGCTCCAAGTCCTCGGGCTGTTCCTGCTCGTAGAGCAGCGCGCAGTAGGAGCGGTTGATCCTGCTCTCGGGCTCGATCAGGAGCCCCTGCAGGATGGTGTCGGCCACATCGAGCTCCCGGGTGGCCGCGTAGTAGTAGGTGCCTGTCCCGAGGAACAGCTCGGCCCCGTGTTCGGCGAAGGCCGACAGCGCGCCCCGGTGGACGTGAGGGCTCTCGAGGTCGTGGGTGCTGCGTAGCAGCAGTTCGGGTCCGACGTGCCAGACGAGCGTCGCCGTGGGGTCGAGCTCGCCCATCCGATGATGGGCTTGGACCCGGGCAAGCTCGGCCACGAACTCGCGCAGCTGACCTATGCGGGGGTTGATGCACCAACGGCCGTCACGCTTGACGAGGACGCCAGCGGGTCCAAGGATCTCGACGGTTCTGTACAGTGTGCTGCGTCCCTTGCTGCAGACCTCGGCTATGAGTCTGGCGTGGCCCACGCGGTCGAGGACGTGGAGCTGCATGGGACGGTCCCCGTGGAGGATGCGGTCCCAGTCGTCGCGCGGGATGTCGAACAGGAGGGCCCGCGCGAGGCCGGGCAGTGCTTTGGATGCGGGGGTCACGATGCGCTCGCGGCCTTCCTTGTGGCTCGTCACGATGCCCTTGTCCTCGAGCACCTCCACGGCCTGGTGGGCGGTGCGGTGGGGGAGCTCGTTGGCCTCAGCTAGCGCTGTGATCTCCTTGGGGCTGTCCAGGGAGGCAAGGATGCTGAGCTGGGCCGGTGGATCGGGCATCAGTCCAGTCTAAGTGCTTTTTCTTATACAGAGTTTCATCTATATTGGACTTTCAGGAGGTTCGGGACCCTATCGGTAACTTGGACCCCTTAAGGAAGACCCCGATAGGGTGGGTTGGCGATGGCGGCCGAGCCGATCGGATCCCCGGACGGCGCGGACACCGGTCATCATCCAGGCTCCTGCTCGCCACCCCCGCGCCTACCTTCTTGCCTCCTCACCCGCTAGCCTCCGCATGCGTTTGCTCGACAACGACCCGGCCAACCCGTGCATCGGATGCGGGCCAGCCAACCCCATCGGCCTCAAGCTCTCCTTCGCCTGGGATGGTCAGGGGGCCACCGCACCGTTCACCGTGGGCCGCGAGCACATGGGCCCTGTCCATTGTGCCCGCTACCCTTCTTGCTAAATACCCCGGCAGGCGGAACTCCCCCCATGCCGAGCGAGCCAGCCGGCGACCAGCCCCCCTGGGTGCCCCGCCGAGCTGGACCATGGCTGGCGATGGGTGCCTTCCTCCTCGGCTATCTCGCCCTCCAGGAGCCCGCGTTCGCGTTGCTCCTTCCGCCCAGCTACATCCCCCTTCTCTGGCCGCCAGCGGGGTTGGCCACCGCTGCCCTCCTCCTGGTGCCGCGGAGACGCTGGCTCCCCTACCTCCTGCTCACGGGTCTGGCCTCGCTGGCCGGCAACCTCTACCACGGCCAGCCCGCCACCGCGGCTTGGCTGTACGCCGGCTACAACATGCTCGTCGCCCTCGCCGGTGCTTACGCGTTCCAGGTGTTCGGCGGCCGGGAGGCCCGGTTGGAGACGATGACAGACCTGCGCAACCTGGTCGTCGGCCCCTGCCTGTTGGCCCCCATGGCCACGTCGGTCGTCGGCGTCGCTGCGCTGATCTGGGCAGGCGTGCTCCCTGCAGAGGGGTTCCTGCTTGAGTGGGAGCATCACTGGGTCGGCCAGGCCCTCGGTGTCCTCGCCATCGTCCCCGTAGCCCTCACCTGGCCCCGGTCCCAGCTCTCCGAGATCTCGGATCGCCTGGATGCCGATGCGCTGCGGGCCGCGGCCTGGTTGGCGGTGATCACCCTCGGCGCCTGGTGGAGCCTTGGCAGCAGCGGCATGGCTGCCGGCACCGGCCTCATCCTCGAGCTTGCACCGTTCCTCCTGCTCTACTGGGTGGCTGCCCGGTTCGGCCTGTTCCCCGCGGCTGCCGGTGCTGCTCTGGCCACCGCTGTCGTGCTCGGGCACTACATCGCCCCGGCCGGCCTCAGCGTTCCGGGGAGCCTCACGAGCGATCAGGGGCTGCGCCTGTTCCGCGCCGTCCTGGTGGCGCTGATCCTGCCAACCCTCGGTCTGGCCGTCACCGTCCGCGAGCGGACCAAGGCCCAGGAAGAGGTCGCCAAGGTCCGGAAGCGGGAGGTCGAACGTCTCTCGAAGCTGGATGCGATGCGACGCGATTTCGTCAACCGGGCCTCCCACGAGCTCAAGACCCCGCTGACGCCCCTACGGTTCCAGACCCGGGCGCTGGCCAGCGGCTTCGTCGGCGAGCTGGACGAACGCCAAGCCCAGGCGGTGGAGATCCTCGACCGGAACACCCGACGGATGGCGCATCTCGTCGACGACCTGATGCTCGCGACCAAGATCCAGTCCGACGGGCTGGACCTCGACAAGGCCCAGGTGGACCTCCGGAGCGTGGCCCGGTCGACCGTCGAGACCTACCGCGCCCAGGCCACCGCCGAGGAGATCCAGTTGGAGCTGGAGGCCCCGGCGCAAGGGCCGTGGATCCTCGGCGACGCCGACCGCCTCGGCCAGGTCCTCTCCAACGTCCTGGACAACGCGCTCCGCTTCACGCCCAGCGGCGGGAGGGTCGAGGTGGAGCTCCGGGCGGAGGACGGCCAGGCGCTCTTGGAGGTCTCCGACACCGGGCCCGGGCTGACAGAGGAAGAGGCCAGCGATGCTTTCGAGCCCTTCGTGCAACCGATCCAGGCGCCCCCGGGTGCCAAGCCGGGCACCGGCCTAGGCCTCCACATCTCAAGAGGCATCGTGGAGGCCCACGGAGGTCGGTTGACGTGCACCCGGCCGGGCAAGGGCCAGGGTGCGGTGTTCACCGCGAGCTTCCCCTTGTCCCGAGCTGCGGCCGGCTAGAGACCGTCCTACGGGTCGCGCCTGTTCGACAAGTAGGTCGAGGGCGCCCCGACCACCGCCCTGGATCTGCTCGCCACCACCGCGCCTAGCTTCTTGCCTCGTGACCCGCTATGCCTCGCATGCGTCTGCTCGACAACGACCCGGCCAACCCGTGCATCGGATGCGGCCCGGCCAACCCGATCGGTCTCAAGCTGTCCTTCGCCTGGGATGGTGAGGGAGCCACCGCGCCGTTCACCGTGAGCCCTGACCATGTGGGCTGGCCGGGCTCCTGCCACACCGGCGTGCTCTACATCGCCCTGGTCGAGACGGTCAACTGGACCCTGTGGGGTAAGCTCGAGCAAGCCGGCCTGCCGCGGTCGACCAGTGCCCTTGAGACCCACCGCCGCGTGCCGGTGGGCGAGACCCTGACCCTCCAGGGCCGCCTCGTCGATCCGGACGGGATCACGGTCCGGGCCCAGGCCCTGGACGACGAGGACGAGGTGGTCGCGGGCCTGGAGCGGACCTACGAGCTGGTCACCGAGGACGAGGCCCGCCAGCGGCTCGGGTACGACGAGCTGCCCGAGGTGCTCGAGGGCTTCTTCGGCGAGGAGGCATAGGGCAAGGGCGGCCGGGGCGTTACCAACCGAACGCGTCTGCATCCCGGACGACCTGGATCCCGTGATCCCTGCCGTACGTCTTGTGGAAGCGGGGACCCAGGGTCAGCGGTGCCGTCTTGGGTGAGGGGAGCCCCCGCTCGTACCAGGGCTCGAAGGCAGCCACCAGGTCGGCGTCGTCATGGACGTAGAACCGGATGCGCGCCAGCGACGCCTCGCCGAGCCTGAGGGAAGGCTCTTAAGACCTTAACACAAATTCATCTGTGTAGGTGCGAGGCATGACCGCCAACCCCGATACGGCCGTGTACGAGGAGTTCCTTGAGACCGTGGCCCAGGTCATGCTCAAGCAGGACGGCCTGTGTCGCAACGTCCTCGAGTCGCTCGACGAGGAGCCCAAGCGCTGGTCCGAGCTTAAGCCCCTGCTCGAGGGTCGCGGAGACGAGAGCTTGAACATGTGCCTGCGCTTCCTGCAGGAGGAGAGCCTGGTCGAGCGGACCACGGACGCGCGAGACGAACCGGTGGTCCACCGCTACGATCTCTCGCCACTCGGTGAAGAGATCCTTTCCTTCATCCACGAGAACTCCCGCACGCCCGAGGGCTACACGCTGGTCTCTCCCTCCGGCCAGGTGTACCGCCTGGTCCGCAAGCGGGTGCGGACCAAGGACGGCAAGCGGGAGACCGTCATGTACCTCACCTCCAAGTCCTCGCCGGAAGGAAAGCCCGTCAAGCGGCTCACCAAGCCGCTGCACGTGGACCCGAAGGACCTGGAGAGCGGCGACCCGGACATCCCGGTCTCGGCGTGACGCTCCTAGCTCTCAGGCCAGGTGGTGCCGGCGGGAGCGATCGGCGCTACACCCCTCACGCTCCGGAGCCGAAGCCCCAGCGCGAGCTGCGTGTGGGGACCGGTCCAGGATCCCCTGGAGCACCTCAGCTGCTGTAGAAGGGGTCGTGGAACCCGTCCTGGTAGGTCCAGTCGGCCGCGGGGTTGGGCAGGTCGGTGCCATCCTCCTTGCCGAAGATCCGCACGCACATCGTGGCCTCGTCAGCCCCCTCGGGCACGAGGCCGTGCGTGCCGCTGAAGGCGGCCACCGAGTCGCCGTCGGCATCCCAGAAGTGGATGTGGAGCTCGCCGCCCTGGTTCTCGGCCAGGTCGGTGCCGGGGCCATCGACCGAGGCGGCGAACCACGTGCCGGGTTCGACGTCGACGATCGCAGCCATGGGCGCCCTGTCGCTGACGACCCAGAGCTGGTCGGTCACCGGGTTGAAGAACGCTCCCTGGTAGGCGTTGTGGTCCAGGCACAGGCTGTTGTCGCCGCGTTGCACCTCGTTGGGACCGTGGCTTGCGAGCACCGGCTGGGCGAACACGAGCAGCAACACCACAGCGACGATGGACGGTAGGAACGTTCTCATGGGCCTCCCTTGGGCCGGCAACCGCCCGTGCGGCTATAACCCTTGCGGGCGGGTCGGTTCCCCTTGTGATCGGCCGACCGTAATGCTAAGTACCGAGCCGGCGGTAGCTGGCTGATGAACGGGAGGCTCGTCCCCGCTGCCACGCTCGTGATGGTCGCCGTGCTGTTGACGGTCCCGCTACCTGCCGATCCCGCGTCGGCCCACCATCACGAGGACACCCCGATCCAGCCGGGTGCCGAGATCGGGTACCCCGGGCTCTGCTCCTTCAACTTCGTCTACGAGGACGCCTCAGGCAAGCTCTACATCGGGACGGCCGGCCACTGCGTCGACCACGAGGGCCAGTACGTGATCCCAGCAGGGTTCGACCAGGCGATCGGTCAGGTCGTCTGGCGGGCCTACGACGACGGGTTCGACGTCGCGCTGATCGAGATCGAGCCCGACCTGTACCACCTCGTCGACCCCAGCGTGCGCCACTGGGGTGGCCCCACGGGCGTGGCCACGCAAGACGACACCCGCCCCGGGGACCCGGTGCTCCACTACGGCAACGGGGTCTACTACCGCGAGTCCGAGCTGCTCCGCCCGCGCGTGGGCCTGCTGGTCGACCACGGCCCGGAGACGTACTGCGCGATGGCCGGGGTCTACGGCGGGGACAGCGGCAGCGGGATCCTGACCGGGGACGGCAAGGCCCTGGGCGTCAACGCGCGCTTGGGCCTGGGCTGCCAGCCGCCGACGAGCCTGGCGGGCCCCACGATCCCCTACATCCTGGACCGTGCCGAGGACGAGACCGGGCTCCAGCTCGATGTCGTCACAGCACCCCTCAACGATCCGGTCGATCGGGAAGAGCAGCGGGTCCACCACCTTCCCTGATCGCAACAGCGCAGCATCGTCCGGGGTGTGCTCTCCCATCGTCGTCTGCCCGACGCCCAGCCGCCGACAGCCCGGCCCACGCGGGCCAGGCGACCTGACGGTGACCCTCACGGCCGACGATGCCTCCGACGGGCAGGTCGTGCTGGTCACCCTCGAGGCCGACCAGGACGCACCGCCCGAGGCGCCCAGGGGTGTCGCCATGATCCCGTTGGACGTGTTCGAGGCGACGTGATGGGCACCACGGCGGGCCCGGGTGAGGACGAGGTGGGGCAAAAGGGCTATGGTTGGCCATCCCGCTGGTCTCGTGGAGGTAGGGAGCTTGACGCGCATCTTCACCGTAGCGTTAGGGTTGCTGTTGGTCGCCGTCTGGACACCGGGGGTCGCCGGTCATCACGAGACGACGACCTTCGAGGGCATGATCGAGGTGGGAACCGCCGCCTCCGGATACCCGGTTTGTAGCGGGCAACCGACGAGCGAGCTGACCAGCGACATCTGGGATGTCGAGGGTTTCGAGGGCCACACGTTCCAACTGGAGATGGCCTTCCCCCTCGATGCCGACGTCTACTTCTACGACGCGGCGTGCAACCGCCTGAACTACGTCGGAGGAGCAGGCGGCGGTCTTGCGGAGACCGAAGCGGGCATCGTCCCGGACACCGCTCGCTGGGCGGGGGTCTGGGGGGACGAGGGCAGTGGCGCCTACAGGCTGACCCTGGGAGAAGAGGGGCCCGACCTTGTCCCGAGGACCGAGCTGCGCTTCTATGCCGGGGGCGGCGGGGTTACCACGGACACGCAGAGCTTCCCCGGGGCCGACGAGATCCCGGGGGTCGAGAACATCAACTACGGCGGCGCCATCCTCCCGATCCACGGCGTCGAATCCACCGTGACGATCGACATCTTGGATGCCAGCGGGGGCGGGTACGCGTACGAGTTCCAGGATCCACAGGGCGAGATCGTCAGCACAGGGTGCGTCCACCAGTCCGCGGGGGCCACGACGCTGGAGGTGCCCGCTGGGAGCTCCGAGCTGATCCTGTTCACAGGGGACTTCCTCTTCGGGTGCGAGGTCCCGGGGAACGTCTTCGGCTCCCTCGAGGTCACGTTCGAGTGACGGGCTGGCGCCCGCGGGTCGTGCGGCCTGGACCCGTCGAGATGCTGGGGCTTCCAGGCCGTGACGAGGGACGTCCTGGCCTTGTCACCCCCTGACGGGACGGCCCGCTGGCACCGACCGAGGGCGTCGGGCCCCCTCGACGGTCGCCGCCTGGGTGAGCCCCTGGAGGTGTCACCGGTAGGGCTCAAGCCGGTCCTGAAGATCGGCTTCGAGCGCCTGGTGACAGTGATCGTCGATCAACCGCCGCTCGAAACCCGTCAGGTCGCCGAGGAAGGCGAACCGGTCTGCCGCCCTCCGACACTCGGCGTTCCAGTCCTCCTGGCTGTTGCCCCCCACGAGGTTATGGAGATCTGGCCAACCACGCCTGCCCTCCTCAAGGGTGCCCAGGACGGTCTCTGGGTGGAACGCCTCGCGGTCGTTCCAGAGCTTTGCGACCGCAAGCAGCCGGACGAGCTCGGCGTCGAACCCCTTGTCCGC
>CAZBKU010000029.1:0-13772 GCA_964492585.1 uncultured Thermoplasmatales archaeon
GGCCAAGAGCGTGCCGTTGTGGAGGGGCAGGGCCCAGTGGTGGATGTTGATGGCCGGGTTGTGGATCCGGGTGACGACGGTGGGGTCCTCTGGCTCGCTCGTGTCCCAGATCTGGGTCTCGCGGACCCCTGGGCAGTAGGCCCGGTCGCCGTCGGTCCAGAAGGTCACGTCGTGGCAGGTCACGTCACCGAAGACGGTGATGAGCTCGGGGTTGGCCGGGTCGCTGGCGTCGACGATGTCGACGCCTGGTGTGTCGACCGACCGGCTGTTGTAGACGGTGTGGGTGCCGGGGACCACGGCGACGTTGTGGACGTTGCCGATGTCCTCCAGGGTAGCGATCCGCTCGGGGCGCTCGGGCTCGGTGACGTCGACGAACACCATGCCGCTCCCGCTTGCGGCGAGCACGGCCACGGTCCGGTTCTCGTAGTGGAGCAGGTCGACGTCCCGGCTGAACTGGTCCTTGAGGCTGCTGACGACCTGGGGCTCCTCCGGGGTCGACAGGTCGACGATGTAGAACCCGCTGTTCTGACCGGAGACGTAGGCCAGGTCGCCCTCGGTCCACAGACCCCCGGCGGCCTCGATGTCGGCGATCTCACCGGTGACCCCCTCGAGCCCGGTGATCTCGTCGGGCAAGGCTCGCGCCCACCCTGGCGTGGCCTCGGCCGTGGGTGAGTCATCGAGGCTGTCTTCGCCGAGGTTCTCGCCCTGATCGCCGATGCAGCCGGCCAGCACAGGCGCGGCGACCAGCAGGACGATCAGAGCGGTGGAACGCAGCCGAGGGTCGGTCATCGGGCTGGAAGCGGACCGGGGGAAGCAAAAGGTTTCTGGTGGCCAGGCCAACCTACAAGGAAATCGGCAACGGCGTGAAGCAAGCCACGGCCAGGACGAAGGTGAGGATGCCCAGCCAGGTCCGGTTCGGGTCAAGATCGCTGACGCTGTTCAACGGCGGCGGGTGACGGGTGCCCAGGAAGAGGATGATGATAGCGAACACGAGCCAGCCCGAGTACCCGGGGATCCACTGGTCCTGGGTGAACGGCGGGACACCCAGCCCCAGGAGGACCAGGACGCCCAAAGCGATGCTCGAGAGCAGGCGCGCGTGGTCGGCCAGGAGGGCCGTGGCGATGTGGCCGCCGTCGAGCTGGCCGGTGGGCAAGAGGTTGATACCGGTGACCAGCAGGCCCACCCAACCGGCCATGGCCACGGGGTGGATCAGCGCGTCGCTGGAGATGGCGAAGGGCCAGGCCAAGGCGTCGAAGAGCAACGGGGTGCCCAGGAAGACGGTGTTGGAACCCTCGACCGCGGTGACCGGGTCGACGACCATCAGCCAGCTGCCCAGGATGACCACCGGGATGGCGATGACCAGGCCGGCCAGGGGCCCCGAGGCGCCGATGTCGAACAGGGCCTTCCGCGAGGGGATCGGTTCGCGCAAGCTGATGAACGCGCCAAGCGTGCCGATGTTCACGGCGAAGATCGGCGGAAGCGGGATGAAGTACGGGTAGGAGGGCGTCAGGCCGTGGTAGCGAGACGCGACGTAGTGGCCCATCTCGTGGACGCCCAGGATGGCCATCAGGGGGAGGGCGAACTGGAGGAACCCCCCGGTGACGAAGTCGATGCCAAGGGGCAGCATGAAGGCATCCGCTCCGTAGCACGAGTAGCAGAAGTCGGGGTTGCGGTACCCGAAGACGGCGAAGGCGCCGGCCAGGGTCGTGGTCACCCAGGTCGCTACGAAGAGCGCCCAGTTGATCCAGGGTTTCTTGTCGGGCACCTGGGGCTCCGGAAACACGTTGAGGACGCGCTCGCCACCCTCTTCGCGGATCGCGGCCTCGTAGCCCTTGGGTTTGATCTCCTTACGGAGGGCCTCGAATCGCTCCTCGATCTCCGGGGCCTCCTCGTGCAGGTAGTAGGTGCCGATGGGGCGGTCCTCGTGGGCCTCGTAGAGAGAGAAGTGAGCCCTGACCGCATCGCTGACGTCCTGCGGGACGCCCTGTGGCGGCGCCTGGGCGCCCTGCTTCCATGGGTCCCACTCTGGAGGGCTGGACAACGGGCCGCCCAAAGCGGCGATGTGTGAAAAGGTTTGTCGGAACCGAGCAAGCTCGACGCGGGGTGGCCTGTGTCAGGGAGGAAAGGGAGGCGGCAAGCACCCCGCCAAGCGGGGCCCTTGCCGGCCCAAGGTGCCGGGCACGGTCACCGGCGCAGGCGCGCCGGTCGAGGCGATGCGTGACACGGTGGGACAGACCGATGCGGAGCGGTGCGCTGTCCCAGGGTGTGCCGGCAGGCCCGGGCAGGCGATCCACCGACCGGACCCTTGATACGCGTTGTTCCTGGGCAGCCTTTCGGTTGCCTAGCTTCCAGGCCGAGCGTTCAAGGTCGCCATCGCGCTACCCGCGCCGATGCCTTCGCCGGGCTTCCACGGAGGGGGACGCTGATCCCTCTGGGCACCCACCGGTGGCTCGATCCGGTGTTCGTCCTGGCCGTGGTGACGCTGGCCATGGCCATCAGCATCTCCTTGATCGCCAGCCTCGAGAACGAGATCAACGCCCACCTCGAGCAGGGGCCCAGGGCCTTCGGGCTCCAGTTCTCGATCCTGCTCCTCCCGCACCTGGTCCTCCAGGTACCGATCGGACGTCTGACCGATCGCTGGGGCCGTCTGCCGTTGATCGCGACCGGCATGATCCTTCTCGTCCCCACGACCGCGGCCCAAGGCTACGTGACCGCTCCCTGGGAGATGGTGGCTGCCCGGTTGGGCCAGGGCCTGGCCAGCGTGCTATTCTTCGCGCCGAGCCTGGCCATGGCCGGCGATCTCGCCCAGGGCCGGGGCGCTGGTAGCAGCCTGAGCCTGCTGTCCATGGCGTTCGGGCTCGGTGCAGCCCTGGGGCCCCTGGCCGCCGGGTTCCTGGTGGCCCTCGGGTACCCGGTGCCCTTCGTGGTCGGCGGTGCGTTGGCTGGGGTGGGTGCCATCTTGACGTGGACCCAGCTCCGGGAGACCCTGGTCCTGGAGGAGGACGACCGGGGGTCACCGACCGCCGGTTCGTCGTAAGAGCCACACGAAGTACGGTGCGCCCAGCACGGCCGCCACCAAGCCCGAGGGGATCTGCTTGGGAGCCAGGACGACCCGGCCGATCAGGTCTGCGCTGACGAGGAGGATGGCGCCCAGGAGCAAGGCCACGGGGATCACCCGCCGGTGACGGCCACCGACCAGCAGGCGGGCTGCGTGGGGGGCGACCAAGCCCACGAAGCCGACGGTCCCGACGGTGCTGACGGCCGCGGCGGCCAGGGCCACGGCCAGGCCGAGCTGGAGCAGCCGGGAGCGTTCCACCGGTAACCCCAGGCCGGTGGCCGTGGCATCGCCCAGGCCCAGCAGGTCCAGGTGCCGGGCGGTGAGCCAGGCTACCGGGAGGAGCACGAGCGCCCAGAGACCCAGGGCTTGCAGGTCCGGCCATCCTTGGGCGTAGGTGCTGCCGGACAGCCAGACAAGGGCCTGGGCGATCCGCATGTCGGAGCGGACGACCAGCACGTTGATGATCGCTGCCCCCAGGGCCGAGACGCCGATCCCGACCAGCGCTAGGCGCTCGGGCGAGACGCCATCCCTCCAGGCGGCCGCGTAGACGATCGCGAAGGCGACCACGGCGCCGGCGAAAGCGGCGATGGGGACCAGGCTGGTCGGGGCCCCGGGCACGGCCAGCAGCAGGATCATCGCACCCACCCCGGCCCCGGTCATGACACCGACCAACTCGGGAGCCGCCAAGGGGTTGCGGACCACGCCCTGGAGCAAGAGCCCGCTGGTGGCCAGGCAGGCTCCGGCCAGGGCGGCCACCAGGATCCGCGGCAACCGGAGGTCGAGGAGGATGAACCGGTGCATCTGGCTGCCGGCACCGGTGAACACCTCGGCCAGGCCGCCAAGCGGGATGTCGACGGCGCCGAAGGCCAAACCCAGGCTGATGACCCCACCCAAGGCCAGGGTGCTGGTGGCCAGGGTGACCCCCAGCGGCAATCGCCGGGCGCTGGAGGGGCCCGTCGTCTGGCGGCCTCGGGCCCGGGGGATCCGATCGTCGCCCCGGCCGACGTGGTGGGCCAGGTAGATCAGGAACGGCGTCCCGATCAGGGCCGTGATCACGCCGGCCGGCAGCTCGGAGAGCTCCCCACCGATCAAGCGGCCCACCACGTCGGCGCCGACCAGGAGCAGGGCCCCCCACAGGGCCGACCCGAGGATCCTGGGAAGGTGTCGGCCAAGGCCCATCAAGCGGACCAGGTGGGGGGCGACCAAGCCGATGAAGCCGATCGGGCCGGTGAGGCTGACGGCCGCTGCGGCAAGCAGGACGGCAAGGCCCGTGGTCCCGACGCGGACCAGGCCGACCCGTTGACCAAGGGACCGGGCGGTGTCATCCCCCAGGGCCAGGACGTCAAGGGACCTGCTGAGCAGCAAGACCACGAGGAGCGCCGGGAGCGCACGAGGCAGGACGTAGGCCAGCCCGGACCACCCGTCCTGGATGAGGGTCCCCGAGCCCCAGAAGAACAGGCCAGCGGTCTCCTCCTCGAAGAGGATCTGAAGGACGGCGGCCCCTGCGGCCAGGGCCATGGCCACCGCCATGCCGGCCAGGGCCAAGCGGACCGGTGTGGCCGACAAGCCACCTGCGACCACGAGGACCAGCGCGGCGGCCGCCAGACCCCCCAGGAACGCCACGGTCATGGGGGAGAAGGCGTGGAGACCAGGGAAGAGCGCCGCGCTAGCCACCACAGCAAGGAAGGCCCCGGCGTTCACACCCAGGGTGGCCGGCGAGGCCAGGGGGTTGCGCGTGGTCGTCTGCAAGAGGAGGCCGGCCACACCGAGCAGGGCCCCGGAGACCACGCCGGCCAGGGCCCTTGGTAGTCGCAGGTGTCGGACGATCTCGTGGTGGAGGCTCCCGCCGTAGGCGAAGACAGCATCCAGGAGCGTGCCCGTGGCGACGTCAGCGGCTCCCTGGCCAAGGTGGACCAACAGGAGCAGGATCAGCAGGATGGCCCCGAGGCCGAAGACCGCCAGGTACGGCCTGAGACCGGGCCCGGTGGTGGGCGCCGGGCTGTGGCCGGCCCGGGGGCCCTGGCTCACCTGTTGTCCCTCCAGGCCTCGAGCAAGGCCCTGCGATCGTCGTGGGAGAGCTGGGGGCAGCTGGAGCAGGCCCGGTCGTCGGGGATCAGGTGCTTGAGGCAGCAGGTCTGCCGGACCGGGATCCGGTCGGGTAGGCCGTCGAGATCCAGCGGTTCGTAGCGTACAGGCTGCTGGATCGGGTTGGGACCGTCGGCCCAGGTGGCCTGGTCGGCCTCGAGCAGACGGGCCCGGTCGGCCTGGACGCGGGCATCCTCTGGGTCCTTCTCGGCCATACGATCGTAGATCCAGGCGACCAGGGGACCCAGGTTGCCCCAGAGGACCTTCTTGGACAGCCCGCTGGTGGCGTGGAGCGTCTCGAACAGGGGGGCCAGGTGGTCGCCCACCAGGCTCGTCAACGCCAGGTCCCGCTCGGGATCCCCGGCGGCGATGCGGGTGGGGTCGACCAGGCGCGCGGCCGCCGGCTGGTCGTGCTCCAGGTGGAGTTCGACGTTGCCGGGGCTGGCGTCGACCCCGATGCCTTGCAGGGTCCAGGCGGCCAGGATGCCTGGGACCAAGACCGTGGTCAGATCCTTGGACCAGGCCGAGGCGGCCACGGGCAGGGCGACGTCGTCCAGGCGCTCAGCGTGGGCCTCGATCCGCCGGGCCAGGTGTGCCTCGTCGAGCAGCGTCGAGGCAGCGATCGCCTCCTGTCCCTGGTCGGCCGGGCCCAGGGTCAGGGACCGGGCCCATGGACCCAGGCTGGCCGGGTCGAAGCGTGGAGGCGGGGAGGCGGGATCTGCCCTGAGGATCTCGTGTCGGCCCATGGTCACCCGACCAGGTGGTCGGCGATGCGGTCGGCGATGCGTTCGACCATCAGGGGTCCACCGAAGAGCCACGCCTTGGCGCCCAGGGGGTAGACGCGGTCCTCCTGGACGAACTCGTAGCTGTTCCAGACGGGGTTGTCGGCCCAGTCGTCCTCGACCGGGTTGTCGTCGGGCTGGGCCTGGTAGAAGAAGTCAGCGTGCTGGACGTGGACCAAGCCCTCCATGCTCACGGTGGAGAAGCCGTACTGCTCCCGCTCGACGGTCCAGGCGTTCTCGAGGCCCAGGTGGGTGGCGATCTCGCCGGGGATCGAGTTGTCCGTGAAGACGCGCATCAGGGGGGTGTCCTGGTGCGTGAAGACCTGGGCCGTCAGGATCTCGCGTCCTGTCTGCTCGTGGCTCTCGAGCTTGGCCCGGGTCCTGTCCAGGTGGGCATGCATGTCCTCGAGGACCTGGCGGCCGGTGGCCTCGTGGGCTGTGGCCTTGGCTGTCCGGGTGAAGATGCTCTCCATCCGGCTGAAGTGGGTGTCCTCGGAGCTGTTCTCGGGGAAGGCCTGGAAGACCAGGGTCGGGGCCAGCTTGGACAGCCGATCGTAGATCTCAGCGTGTCGGAACTCGATGGCCAGGATCAGGTCCGGCTCGAGCTCGGCGATCTTCTCCAGGCTGGGTTCCTGTCGCGTGCCGACGTCGACGACCGACGGGGCCAGGGGGACGCCTGTGCCGACCCACGTCTGGTATCCTTCCTTGTCGGCCACGCCGACCGGCTGGATGCCCATGGCCAGCAGGTGCTCGATGTGGTTGAACTCGAGGGCGACGACGCGGTCGGTGGTCCCCGTGATGGTGGTCTTGCCTTGGGTGTGGCGCACCGTCCTGGCCTCGGGCGCCTCCTCCGTAGAGCCGGCGGGCTCCTCGGATCCCTCGGCTTGGGAGGCGTTGGCGTCGTCGGAGGGCGGGTCCTCCTCGCCGGGGTCGGGGTCCTGGCTGGTGTTCCCTTGGTCCCCGGATCCGGCCTCGGTCCCGTCAGCTGGTCGAGCCTCCGCCGGGTCGGCCGCCGGCTCGGTGGCCTGGGACCCGTCGGTGCCAAGACCGATGCAGCCAGCGCTGACCAGGAGGATCGAGAGGGCGACGAGCGGGAGGGGGTGGGCCGGACGCGTGCCATCGGTCGGGGTCATGGTCGTTCACGTCGGGGTTTGGGCAGCGGTTCCAGGTCGGAGGGCGCCTCCTCGTGGTTGGGATCCAGGGGGATCACGAAGGGGGTCCCGGCAGCCGGGTGTTCGGTGATGGTGATGGGCACGCCGAAGACCTCCTCGAGGGTGTCGGCGGTCAGGGCTTGCTCGGGGGTACCCTGGGCGGCGATGCGGCCGTCGGCCATCAGGGCCATGCGGTCGCTGTAGGCCGCGGCCTGGTTGAGGTCGTGGAGGACCCAGCCCACGGTGAGGCCGTGGCGCCGGTTGAGGCTGCGGACCAGGCCCAGGACCTCGACCTGGTAACGGATGTCCAGGAACGTGGTGGGCTCGTCGAGCAGGAGGATGTCGGTGTCCTGTGCTAGGGCCATGGCGATCCAGGCCCGTTGACGTTCCCCCCCGGAGAGCGAAGCGACGTCCCGGTCGACGAACCCGGTCATGCCGGTGGCGTCCAGGGCCCACGCGATGGCCTCCCGGTCCTCCTGGCTGGTGGCCTTCAACAGGCCCCTGTGGGGGTGGCGACCGTAGGCGACCAGCTCCTCCACGGTGACCCCGTCCGGAGGGATCGAGGACTGGGGGAGAATCGCCAGCCGACGGGCCACCTCGCGGGTGGGCATGGTGGCGATGGCGCGGCCATCGAGGTAGACCGTGCCCTGGTCTGGGTCCAGGAGCCGGGCAAGCATCCGGAGCAAGGTGGTCTTGCCGGAGCCGTTGGGCCCGATGATGGCGGTGATCTTCCCGGGTGTGAGCTCGAGTTCGAGGTCCTGGATCTGGAAGTCGCCGCGGTCGAGAGCCATAGCGTCGGCTGCCAGGCATCCCGGCTCGGCGGGCGGATCCTCGGCTGGCGTCATGGTCGGTCGGCCTCCAGGGTCTGGAGGGTCGCGTCGACGAGGTAGGTGGCCGACAGGGGCCCGCCGAAGAGCCACACGTCGCCGCCCAGAGCGTGGACACGGTCCTCCTGGACGAAGGTGAGGTTCTGCCAGACGGGATCATCGGACCAGGTGGTGTTGACGGGATCGTCGTCGGGTTGGGCGACGTAGAGGAAGGTGGCGTCGTCGACCGGCTCCAGGGCTTCCAGGCCGACGGTGGAGAAGCCGTAGGTCTCGAACCCGCCGGCCCAGGCGTTCTCGAGGCCGATGCGGTCGAGGATCTGGGCGGCCATGGCGTTGTCGGTGAACAGGCGCAGGGTCGGGGCGCTCTCTTGGGTGAAGGCCTGGGCCAGGAGGATCGGCTGGTCGGTGGCGCCGATGGCGGCCAGGCGATCTTGGACCTGACCAAACCTGGTCTCCATGTCCGCCAGGACGCTGCGGGCCTGATCTTGCTCGCCGAGGGCTTGGGCGATGGCGGTGAAGGTCTCGGTCATCTCCGTGTACTGGTCGGGGCCCTCGGGTCCGGGGTAGGGGTCGAAGAGGAGGGTCGGTGCGATCTTCGAGAGCTGGTCGTAGATGGGTTCGTGCCGGAACTCGACCCCGATGATCAGATCCGGGTCGAGCTGGGCGATCGTCTCGAGGCTGGGTTCCTGTCGGGTGCCGACGTCGGTGACGCTGGGGCCCAGGCTGGGTTCGGCCTTGACCCAGCGTTGGTACCCCTCGACGTCAGCCATGCCGACAGGCTGGACACCCACGGCCAGGGCATCCTCGGCGTAGGTCCACTCGAGGGCCACGATCCGCTCGGCGGGGCTCTGGAGGGTCGTGCTGCCCATGGCGTGGTCGATGGTCGTCGGGCCGGTGTCCTCCAGGGGCACCCCGGTCATCGCTTCGACGACCAGGTCCACGAAGGCTTGGCCCGACAAGGGTCCCGGCAAGAGCCAGGCACCGCTGAGGTTGTAGATGCGCTCCTCCTGGACGAACGTGAGACCGTCCCAGACCGGGTTGCCCTGGAACCGTTGGATGGAGGCGTCGCTGCTCGGCACGTAGAGGAACGAGGCGTCCTGGACCCCGTCCAGAGCCTCGACGTCGACGGTGGAGAAACCGTTGAGCCCGAACCCACCGTCCCACGCGTTCTCGAGGCCCAGCCGCTGGATGATCTCGACCGCGGCATGGTGGTCCTGGAAGAGGCGGAACTGGCCGTACTGGGGGGCTAGGACCTGGGAGAGGACGAACCGGTCATCGTCGAGGTCGGCCTGGGTAAGGGCCTGGCGCCCTTGATCGATCGTCGCGTCGAGCTCGCCCAGTGCGTCCTGGGCGGCCTGGTCGTGTCCGGTGGCTTGGCCGATCCGGTCGACGGTCTGCTCCAGGCGTTGGAGCTGGTCGCCGGTCTCGGGCCACGGATCGAACACGAGGGTCGGTGCCAGGTTCGACAGATCGTCGTGGATCTGCTCGTGCCGGAACTCGACCCCGATGACCAGGTCGGGGTCCAGGCTGGCGATGACCTCGAGGTTGGGCTCCTGTCGGGTCCCCACGTCTGTGGTCGTCTCCGGGATGCCAGGCTCGGTGGCCACCAGGGCCTCGTACCCTTCAATGTCGGCCACGCCCACCGGTTGGATCCCGAGCGAGAGAAGGATCTCGGTGTAGGACCACTCGAGGACGACGATGCGCTCCGGGGTCTCGGAGACGGTCGTCTCCCCAAGGGCGTGCTCGACGGTGACCGGGAAGCCAGATCCGTCGGGGGTGGTGCCAGCGGTCCCGTCGGTGGGGGACTGCTGCCCGGTGGGTGCCAGACACCCAGACAGGATCACCAGCAGGACGATCAGGAGGGTGAACGACGGCGTGGTCGATGGTCGCCAGGGGCGGCTCGAAGACATGGGAGCTCACGGACGCGCTGGGTTCGACCAAGCGCGCTTGACCCGGCACATAGGGGACCGGTATTTGGAGTTTCGGCTCGCCTAAAGCGGCCATCTAGACGTCGATCTTGCCGTTCCCCTGACATGTTCACCTTTTTTAGGAAGACCTAAAAAAGGGGCTCTGTGTGGCCGCCCCATGGCTGCCGGGAGGCGCACGTGGACCCTGGTCACCGTCGGTCTCGTCCTGCTAGCGACCGTCCCCTCGATCCAAGCCTTCCACCTCAGCGTGGGAAGCCAGGACGCCGTCCTTCTCCAACCGAGCGAGGGCCCAGGGGATCCGGATACCGAGCCCGAACTCTACCAGCGCGGTACCACGACCGACTGCCCCGACCCGGGCGCCCTGACCGGCGACCCGTTCTGCGGCAAGCTCGTCTACCACGCGGGCACAGAGCTCGCCCAGACCAGCCCACCGGACCAGCACATCCCGATGACAGGGTGGACCTTCGACGTGGTCGTCTCCCAGTACGTCGGTACCTACGGGCTGGGCACCTGCTACCCGTGGTGTGCCCCCGGCGGGGTCATCGCCTACGAGGCCGTCGACGGCACCCTGCACGAGACCTTCCCTGGGTTCTTCACAGCCAGCCACGAGGACGAGAGCAACCCCAACCACCAATCCTACGCCGTGGACCTCCGCATGCCCAACGCGATCCAGGCCGCTCAGACCGCCGCAGGCACCGGCAGTGGAAGCGGTTGGCTGTCGCCGACGACCGATCCCACCTTCGTGGGGTTCCTGCGTGATGGAGCGGGCACCCCGGTCGATCAAGCTACCCTTTCCGGGACCGTGGAGGATCTGATCCTGGAAGAGCAGTTGCCCGAGGGGGCCCAGGCCACGGTGTGCGGGTTCTCGCCCTCCCTCGACGAGGCCGGCCCGACACGGGAAGCCCCGCTCACGGACACCGTCACCACGGCCTGCGATGTCCTGTTCACGTGGAGAAGCGAGGGGACCGACACAGACTTCGGGCCCAGCGGAGACGATCGGTGCGACTCGGCAGCCTACGTGTGCGGGACCATGACCCCGGCCTGGTACGGCCAGTTGGCCTGCAAGGGCTGGGCTGGTTGCCAGGCGGCCCACGAGACCGGGGATGCCTGGCACAGCACGGCCGACCACGACGTCTGGCACTTCGTCGCAGCACCGACGCTGAGCGACTGTGGCGGCCTCCGGGACCCCGGGTTCCTGATCGAGCCCATGGCCCCCATGCCCTACCTCGCCCACGACCTCGACGTCTACACGCCGCCCACCGCCGACGTGACAACGGTGGCGCCCGGCGACCAGACCGAGGCGACCCTCGAGCCGGTGACCACACCGGCCACCCAGGCCGTGTATCCCAACGACCAGGTCGACCCGGTCGAGAGCACCGAGACGGCCCTGTCCCCCCTGGGTCTACCCGGCCCGGTGGAACCCACGTACCGGACCGTGGTCAAACCTGAGATCCCGGAACCCAACGCCGAGGGGGACCCCAGCAAGTCGATCTCCATCGACCGGACCCTGGGCACGTGCGACCAGCGGGGCGGCCCAGCTGAGACCCCAGCCACCGCGGATCCGTGGGTCAACCAGATCGACACGGTCCAGCGGGTGTGGACCTGGAACGGCATGGACGACAGCCAGGTCGGTCTCTACATGAACACCGACAGCCACCAGGATGAGAACAACCGGCCGGGGCCCAACCTGTACCTCAGCGACGGCATGGTCGGCATCTTCACCGACAAGGACGACGACGGGGTCTACGATCAGGCCGGCGAGGAGGCTCTGTTCACAGGCATCGACCGGGTCGGGGCTTACCCGATGTTCTGGGACATGCGTCTGGACGAGGACCTCCAGCCGGCAGGCGGTTGCCAGGCCGAGTTCGCCCAGACGCCCCTGGCCGAGGCCATGGCCCAGGCCGGCTACGGACCACGCACGGGCCTGGTCGAGGCGATCTACCTCAAGGAGCCGACCGCCATCTACGACCGGCGAACCAACGACATCTTCACCTTCCTAGACGGCGAGAACGTGTTCGTCGCCAAGAGCCAAGCGGTCAAGGCCCTGGAGGCGGCCGACGACCCGACGATCCTCGGCCTGATCCACGAGACGGTCGAGGCCACCGGTGCCCCGGCCGAGGCCGACGTGGTAGACCTGCACGAGGTCAAGCCCCAGGCCAGCGACTTCTGGGAACAGTGCGGCGAGCCCACCGGCCGCTACGTCCAGGAGCTCCAGTTCCTCCACGACTGCACCACCGGCTGCGACGGCGACACCGTCGCGACCACCTACGTGTTCGAGGTGACCAGCCCCGACGGCGTCCTGGGAGATGGGACGATCCCGGCGTTCGAGCCAGACGGTCAGACACCGTACAGCTTCGGCACGGGCGTGCACACGTGGACCGACGTGGACCCCTTCGACAACGATCCCGACCGGACCACCAGGGACGGGACGCCGTCCCACTGATGCCGGACCCCTGGGCACCTTTTATCCAGGGGTGGTGACCTGGGGGCACCATGGCCAACCCCAAGGCGGTCTTCGAGACCGAGAAAGGCACGATGGAAGCCGAGCTGTTCGACGATGCCACCCCAGGCACCGTTGAGAACTTCGTCAAGCTGGCAGGCGACGGGTTCTACGATGGCTTGCGGTTCCACCGGGTCATCGACGACTTCGTCGTCCAGGCCGGCTGCCCGCACTCCAAGAAGAAGGGCAACCCGAAGGCCGGCACCGGCGGGCCCGGGTACACGATCGACTGCGAGACCGATGCACCCAAGCAGACCCACAAGCGCGGCTCCTTGTCCATGGCCCACCGCGGCAAGGACACCGGCGGGAGCCAGTTCTTCATCGCGCACAGCCCCCAACCCCACCTGGACGGCAAGCACACCGTGTTCGGCCAGGTGACCGACGGCAAGGACGTCATCGACAAGATCGAGCAGTGGGACCAGATCAAGAGCATCAGCATCCAGGACGCCTAGCCCGAGCCGTACGAGGGAGGCGTCTCGGGCCGTCGAGCCAACATCAGCAGCGCGGCCCCGAGGGCCAGGCCGGCGATCCCGCCGTACAGCAGCACGCCCCGGTGGCCTTGGGTCAGGGCCAGGGCGGTGAACAAGGGCGGCCCGATGGTCTGCCCGGTGCGGACCATGCTGGTGCGCAGGCTCATGGCCCCACCCCGGAAGCGACCGGGGACGAGGTGGCTGATGGCCGTGTCGAGGCTGGGCATCGCCAGCCCCATCCCGGCCCCGAAGAAGAGGATGGCCCCGGTGACGGTCCAGGGTCCGGGAGCCAACCAGAGCCCCACCAGCGAGACCCCGTCGCAAACGAGGCCCGCGGCGACGATGCTCAGGTTCGAGAAGCGGCGAGCCAGGCGGCCGTTCATGGCCGAGGCGACCCCCGTGGCTCCCGAGGCGGCGGTCAGGACCAAGCCGATCTGGACCGCCGAGAGGCCCAGGTCCTGATCCAACAGGAACGGCAGCGTGGTGAGGATGCCGCCGTAGAGCAGCACGAAGATGGCAAGGGCGGTCCCGTAGAGCACCAACGAGGTGCCCAACGGCAGGGCCTTGAGCGCGCCGCCGAGGTAGGCCCACCCGGTGATCGGTTCGCCCAGATCGGGCTCCTCGAGCACCTTGAGCGCGAAGAGGCCCACGGGCACGCCGATCAGGTAGACGGCGAAGGGGGCCCGCCAGTCGATGGTCGAGAGCGCGCCACCGATCAGAGGGTAGGCCGCGGTGCCGATGGCCAGGATCGCACCGTTGGCCCCCATGACGGCGTTGCGCTGGCTGCTGTCGAACAGGTCACCGATGAGCGTGATGGCCAGGGTGATCAAACCGGCAGCGGCCATGCCTTGCACGAAGCGGAGCACGAGCACGGTCCACAGGCCGGGAGCAAGCAGCACCGCGCCCCCGGCCAGACCGTAGACGACCAAGCAGGGGACCAGGACCGGGCGCCGGCCGTACCGGTCGGCCAG
>CAZBKU010000029.1:13782-16557 GCA_964492585.1 uncultured Thermoplasmatales archaeon
CGAACTCGTCTGGGTTGAGCAGCCCCGTTACTTCGGGCCCGAGCACGATGCCCGGGAGGGTGAAGGCCGAGAGGATCAGGCTGGCCTCGGACTCTCCGATGGCCAGGGCGTCGCGGACCGAGGGAAGGGCTGGGCTGATCAGGCTGACGCCCATCACGCCCATCAGGGTGCTTGCCAGGATGACGTGGAGCGTGGGCGATCGCCACGGGATGCCGGGCCCATCGGCCGCTCTGGCCACGGCCCGGCACCTGGCACCTCCTTGAAAGCTGTTCTACCGCCAGCGGGCTACCGGTCGCTGAGGACCGGGGCCTTGTACCCGTTCTTGTCGCCTGGCACGGCGCACTCGAAGTCCCGGTTCTCTTGCTCTGGGGTGGACACCGGGCCGCTGCTCGCCGGTCCCATGGTCACCTCGAGCTCGATGCACGCCGGCCCGTTGAGCGCGCCGTAGCCTTGGATGGTCTTGCATTCCTGCCCCGGATCTGGATGGACGGTGCGTCGCTCGACCGCGTAGCCGGAGCCGACGACGCGGACGATGGTCAGGTCCTTGGGACCGTCACCCACCTCCAGGCAGTACCGGACCTCCCACAGGTAGAAGATGCCGAGCATCTCCGTCTCGGTGCAATCCCCCTCCAGGTGGTCGTCGGTGTCGCACAGGGCGCCCGTGCTCACGATGGCCTTCAGATCCGGGCTCTCCGGGAACTCGTGGTTCGCGGTGCTGACAGGCGCCAAGAGGCCCTGCCCGACCAGGGCCAGGACGAGCGTGGCGCCGATGATCCTCCCGATGCCTCGCATGGCGGTCAACACCTGCTTAGCGGCTCATGAACCTGATGGTCGCCACCGGCGTCGGTGACCGACCTGCCTGCCACCGACAAGCGGTGTGCAGGAAGCGCTTAAGAGCACCGGGACCATCGGGAGCCTACCATGTGGTCTAGGGCCGCCTTCCTGACGTTGATCCTCCTCACCATGGGGCTTGCCGGCTGCATCGGCGACCTCGGTGAGGATGTGGACACCCAGTCCCTCCCCGAGAACGACGGTCGGCTGTCGACCGACCGTGGCTGGAGCATGCCCCTGGAGCCGGCCAAGTACGACGTGCTGCCAGGCATCGAGGCCACCGTGACCAGCTTCGACGAGACCTCGATCTCGGTCGGCATCTTCCTGCCGGACATCGAGGGGTGCGACTGGGAGAGCGACGACCTGCCGGAGGCCTGCCAGCTGCCGGTGGTCATGGACGCCGGACCCTACTGGGGCGACAGCGAAGAGGACCGAAGCTTCCGGCCGCCGCTGGTCGAGTGGTTGGTCCCCCGCGGGTACGCGGTGGTCCACATGAGCGTGCGTGGCACCGGCCAGTCCGGCGGCTGCATGGGCTTCATGTCCATGGACGAGCAGCAGGACGTCGACGAGACGATCACCTGGGCAGCCGAGCAGGCCTGGTCCAACGGCAACGTGGGCATGATGGGCCGCAGCTACGATGGCACCACCCCCTTCATGGGTGCAGCCCTTGGCAACGAGCATCTCAAGACGATCGTACCCATCAGCGGCGTGGCCAGCGTGCCCGATCTGATGTTCAAGAACGGCACCAGCGAGACCCGTGGCCCGATCATGCACAGCGTGGTCTACTGGGCCTTCTACGGCATGGGGACCACCTACGGGGCCGACCCCGACGATTTCCGAATCGAGCACTGGTCCGAACAGGCCTGCCCGGAGCTGGTCGAGGGACAAAGCCAGGGGGCAGCGGCCTTCGCGACCGGGGACACCTCGGCCCAGTACTGGCAGGACCGGGACTTCCAGCAGCGCATCCTAGAAAACTACAACGGGTCGATCTGGGTCGTCCACGGTATGGAGGACTGGAACGTGAACCCGAGCCAGGTCGTCCCCTGGATTAGCCAGCTCGAGGAGAGCGACATCGAGACCCGGGCCTGGTTGGGCCAGTGGGCCCACGCCTACCCGGACCGCATGGACGAGCACCGCAACGTCCGCTGGGACTGGGCCCAGGAGACCCTGGAGTGGTTCGACTTCTACCTCAAGGGCGAGGGCGACCAGCCTCCGTTGACCGTGGAGGTCGAGGACCACCAGTACGTCTGGCGCGAGGAGGCCACCTACCCGCCGGCCGATGCTCAGGACCGCGTCCTCGAGGTCGACGTCGGAACCGGGATGACCCCGGCCTCCGTGCAGGCCGAGAACCCCGTGACGTGGACCAGCGACCCCCTGGAGGACGACCTGCGCGTGGCAGGGCTGCCCGAGGTCCGGTTCACCGCGACACCGAGCACGCCGACCGGTGGCTGGGTGGTGGCCGAGCTGTACGACGTCTTCCCGGACGGTCAACAGGTCCGCATCGGCTGGGGCGTGCTCAACCTGATGCACCACGCCGGCGGCAACGAGGCCCCCCAGACGCTGACCCCGGGCCAACCCGTCGAGACCGCGATCCTGTTCGAGCCCATGGATGCCCACATCGGTGATGGGCACCAGCTCCGGTTGGTCTTGCACAAGGACGGCGTCGAGGACATCCCGCAGAGCCCGGACCCGTCGCCGGTGGTCCTCTCTGAGGCCAGCCTGCACCTTCCCGAGATCGAACGCCCGGACCTGGTGCCCAGCTACACGCCGCCGGCCGGCGTGAACGTGAGCGACGGCAGCTAGCTGTCCTCGCCCAGGAACCGCGAGAGCCGGTCGTGCTCGCGGTCACCAGGGGACGTGTGGTCCAGGCCCTTCTGGGCCGTCTGCCGCGCCTCGTCCACGCGTCCTAGGGCCTCCAGGCCCAGGGCGCGCTTCCAGGCGAGG
>CAZBKU010000029.1:16567-18125 GCA_964492585.1 uncultured Thermoplasmatales archaeon
GTTGAAAAAGCGGGAGATGGACACCTCGATATTTCCGCCAACCGGGAAGGAGCCTCCAGCTCGGCGAAGAGCTTGGCGGCGTGCTCGTGGTGGGCAAGCGCCGCCTCGTGCTCGCCACGGTGGAACCGGATGTCGCCTTTCTCGTCGTGCAGGAGGGCCCGTTGGCGCGGGTCCCGGACCTCGGCCTCGTCGAACCTGTCCAACACGCGCAGGTAGAGGTTGTGGTAGCCCTGGTCGATCACGTCGAGCTCGGCCAGGTCCAGGTCCTCCTCCAGGAGGCCCAGGACCCGGGTACGTTTGCCGGCGGCCAGGTAGTGATGCATGGCCTCCAGGCGGGCCTCCACGGTCCCCTTGGACAGGTAGTGGCGGGCCAGGCGGTCGTGGAGGGCTCGCTCGTCGTCCAGGCTGCGGCGGAAGTGGTTGGCCAGGACCTCGTGGATGGCGTAGGCATCGCCCAGGTGCTCGATGAGATGCCGGCGGCGCAGGCGGAGCAGGGCACCGGTCGGGTCCTTGGGGTAGATCGCGCGCAGGTCGCGTTCGGTGAAGGTGTCCCGGAAGAGGCTGGCGTGGGCCAGGACGGCCCGGTCCCGGTCCCCGAGGTTGTCGTCGACCTCCCGCAACAGCCAGCGCTCCAGGTCCTCCTCGGGGATGCGGTCCAAGAGGTCCTCGATCTCGACGTCGGGGGCCCGGGAGGCCTCGAGGAAGAGGGCAAGGGCCAGGGGATGACCGCCGACCTCGGCCCGGAGCTGGGGTTTGAGCTCGCCGGGCAGCTCGATGCCCTCGGCGTCCAGGAAAGCGTCGACGGCTGCGTCGTCCAGGCCGGCGAGGTGGAGGCGCTCGACGTGGTCCAGGGCCGGGTTGTAGGCCAAGCGCTGACGTCCGCTGAGGACCAGCTTGCCCTGGCGTGTGCGCTCGATGGCCTCGGAGAGGAGGCGCTCGACGGTCTCGTCCTCGATCGTGTGGACGTCGTCGAGGACGACGACCCGGCCTGGCGTGTCGATGGCATCCAGCAGCAGGTCGGTCAGGTCGGGGACCTCGGCCCCGGCCTCGACGGCGTCCAGGAGCCTCGGGTCGCCCTGGTCGGCCAGATCGACGCCGAGCCGGCTTGCCAACCAGCGGATCGACTCGGTCCCCCGGCACCGGTGGAAGAAGACCGTGGCCTCATCCTTGACCTGGTGGACGAAGGCGGCCACCAGGCTGGACTTGCCCACCCCGGGCATGCCGTCGACGACGATCACCGGGCTTGGCCCGTCCAGGACCGCCAGCTCGGCCTTGCGACCGACGAACCCGTCGACCGATGGCAGCCGTCTTGGCACCCGGTCGACCACGGAGGTCGAGGTTCGTTGGCCGCCGGGTTCGAGGATCTCGACCCGGAGCCCGTCGGCGGCGAAGGCGACCTGGAGGGCCTCCGGGATCAAGCGGTAGATCTTGACGTTCTTACCGACGTGCTCCCACTCGGCATCGACCAGGCCGGCAGCCGACATCCGTTTGAGCCGGCGGGCCACCCCGGTCTCGTCCATGGAGAGGAGCTCGGCGATCCGCCGCGGGTAGGTCGGCT
>CAZBKU010000030.1:0-9635 GCA_964492585.1 uncultured Thermoplasmatales archaeon
GTCCTCTCCCGGGTCCGACGGGCTCTCAACCGCTTCATGGACCCTTCTGGAAGAGCCCGCCGATCCAGATCCACGACAAGCCCTGCCGCGAGGTCGAGATCCGGCCATCTGCCAGGAGGCCCTCCCCCAGCCCCATGTCGACGAGGTTCCCGTCCTCGTCGGCGGTCGCTGACCGGAGCCGAGGTCCGGCAAGCCATCGAGATGACCATCGAACGGGCCCGGCGACCGACCGAGCAGCCGAGAGCGGACCCAGCGATCCTGGGTCGGCCGAACGCTTCAACGCGACATACAATCTCTTTATAAGAACATCAGTCAAGCCGGATCCATGCGTGGTACGGCACTGATCCTAGCCCTGGCCCTGCTCACCGCAGGCTGTGTGGGCGGATCGGACGACGGTTCCGGCGGCGAGACCCAGCAAGCCTCGACGCCTGATCAGGGCGGTCAAGCGCCTATCGGGAACCAGAGCAACGGGACCGAGAACGCCACCTACCTGAAGAACGAGGACTACAACCAGACCCATGTCCACGACTATTGGCCGGGGAACACGACCGAGAGGAACCTCATGGACGAGGTGCTGGAGACCAACACCTTCGGCAGCGCCTTCAGCACGGTCTTCGCGCCTTTCTGGGCCGGCGAGGCCCGGACCAGCGTGGGCACCCTCTGGTTCACCCTGCCCAACGGCTCCTTCGTCCCCGAGGGCACCGGCGAGCTTGTCGTCGAGGTCGACGCCACCTCAGCCCTGGACCGCGGCGAGATCAACCTGGCCTACACCTCGCCCGACACCGATCAGTGGACCGAGATGGACCCCCAGGGGGCCCAGGCCACCTGGACGATCCCCCTGGAACCCGAGATGGCCGACATGCCGCACGCCAGCAGCACCCAGTGGTACTGGCGTCTGGAAGCCCAGGGCAACGGGGCCGTCATGGACGGCGAGGTCAACGTCAAGGTCATCGCCCACAAGCTCTACGACCTGGAGGCCTGGCCCGAGCACCCCGATCTGTGGGATGGCGGCCGGCTCACCCAGCTCAACCTGTTCACCGCTGAGGACACCTTCGAGCGGACCGCTGAGGTGACCTGGCTCCAGACCGGCGAGGAGGAGCCCAACGCGATCCGGCCACCGGAGGGCACCATCGTGCCACCGGAGACCAAGGTCCTCCTGGTCAAGCTCTGGTACGGCCTGGACGAGAACCCGAAGAACACCGCCAACGCGGACGTGACCCTGGACGTCAAGGAAGGCTCGTCGGCCGGTTGGTACAGGAGCATGTGGTCCGACCGTATCGAGGAGCGCGACGGCTTCAAGATGTTCGCCATCGAGACGGGTTCCGGGAACTGGGACAGCCCGTACGCCGACCAGAGCGGCTGGGCTTGGCGCCTGGAGGCCCCCAGCGGGCTCCGGGAGCCCACCAGCGGCGACAGTATGATCTACATGGGCGGGACCGAGGTCGGCAGCGGCAATTACACCATGGACGTCACCGCCTACCGCGAGCTCCCCGGTTGGCTGCAGAACCAGATCCAGGAAGAGGACTGACCGAGGACGGGACGCGCGGGAGGCCTGCCCCTCTCATCTCACGCGCTTGCGGCTTGCCTCCTGCGCCCCTCTCCTTCCCCGGACCCATCGGGGCAAGAGCCCGGGTGAGCCCGTGCGGATCCGGAGGTCAGGCGGAGCTGTGATGCTGACCCCCCGGAAAGGACGGGCCCACTTTCGCGGAGCTCGCTCAACGTGAGCCCGTCCGGGCCCGGGAAGGTCGAGGCCTCGATACGGTCCGGAGACCGGCCGTCGCTCGTCTGCCCGGATCGCAGATCCGGGCGCTCCGAAGGCGGTGTGGCGTCGCCCGCCTCCGGACGTAGCCGCTCTGCCGGTCTCCGGCTTCGTACGTCCGCCTCGTTTCGTGGCCTCGGCGGACGTACTCGCTCGGGAAGGTCAAGGCCTTCCCTCGCACACAACGTTTATACACGCCATGCCTATTGGCCAGCCGATTCCCCCACCACCAGGTGGGTCAGAGGGTCGCTCATGGTCGAGTTCAACGTCAACGTAGGAGACCCTGATTCCGGGAAGACCTTCCCCGTCACCGTCGAGGGCCAGCACGCCAACGTGCTCGTCCGCAAGCGGATCGGCGACGAGGTCGATGGTATGTTCCTGGGTCTGCCGGGGTACAAGGTCGAGATCACCGGTGGTACGGATCGGGACGGGTTCCCGATGCGCCCCGAGTTCCAGCAAGCCGGCCGCAAGAAGGTGCTCGTCAGCAAGTCCATCGGGTTCAAGCCCAAGGACAAGGGCGTGCGCAAGAAGCGTGCCTTCCGCGGGAACGAGATCTCCCCGGAGATCACCCAGATCAACTGCCGCATCACCCAGCGTGGTCCCAAGCCGGTCGCCCAGCTCCTCGGCGCAGAGGAGGCCCCCGAGGAAACCGCCGACGACGAGGCCCCGGAAGACGCCACCGAAGAGGAGGCCTCCGAGGACGAGGTCTCCGACGAAGAGACCACCGACGAGAACGAAGCGTAGGACGCCCCCATGCCCCAGCTCCCACAGCAGCCGGAGATCAACGTCGGGATGATCGGTCACGTCGACCACGGCAAGACCACCTTGACCCAGGCGGTCACCGGTCGATGGACCGACACGCACAGCGAAGAGCTCAAGCGCGGGATCTCGATCCGCCTTGGGTACGCTGATGCTGCCTTCTACAAGTGCCCCGACCTTGAACCGCCGGCCTGCTACGTCAACGGGCCCGAGTGCCCGGATGGGAGCAAGGCTGACCTGCTCAGGTGCATCAGCATCGTCGACGCACCTGGCCACGAGACGCTGATGGCCACCATGCTCTCCGGTGCCGCCATCATGGACGGTGCCGTCCTCATGGTCGCCGTCAACGAGGAGTGCCCCCAGCCCCAGACCAAGGAGCACCTCATGGCCATCGACATCGTGGGCCTGGACAACGTCATCGTCGTCCAGAACAAGGTCGACCTGGTCACCGAGGACCGCGCCCAGGAGTCCTACAAGGAGATCAGCGAGTTCCTGTCCGGCACCATCGCCGAGGACGCGCCGATCATCCCGGTCTCGGCTCAGCAGGAGGTCAACGTCGACGCCGTCATCGAGGCCATCGAGGAGCACATCCAGACCCCCGACCGGGACGAGGACGCGCCGCCACGCATGTTCGTGGCCCGCAGCTTCGATGTCAACAAGCCTGGCACCCGGCCCGAGGAGCTCAAGGGTGGCATCATCGGTGGCTCGCTCATCCAGGGCACCGTCGAGATCGGCGACGAGATCGAGCTGCGCCCGGGTCGGCAGATCGAGGAGCACGGCAAGACCCGCTGGGAACCGATCTACAGTGAGGTCACCAGTCTGATCGCCGGTGGGAGCACCTACGATTCCGTCGGCCCCGGCGGCTTGGTCGGCCTGGCCACCGACCTGGACCCGGCCCTGACCAAGAGCGACGCCCTCAACGGGCGGATGCTGGGCAAACCCGGGACGTTGCCCGAGGTCCGCCACGAGTTCACCATGGACACCCACCTCTTGGAGCGCGTCGTCGGCACCCAGGACGACAAGGAGGTCGAGCCGATCCGCACGAACGAGCCGCTCATGCTCAACATCGGCACGGCCACCACCGTCGGCGTGGTCACCAGCGCGCGACCCGACGACGCCGAGGTGCGCCTCAAGCTGCCCGTCTCGGCCGACGAGGGCCAGCGGGTGGCCATCAGCCGGCGGATCGGGACCCGATGGCGGCTGATCGGCCACGGTGTCCTGAAGTGACCGGCCGGGTCCAGGTCGGTCAGACTTATACCGGTGAGCGCGCTTCGGGCGACCGAGCATGACGGACGAGGATCTCTCCTCGGATGATGCCGTGGGCCCCGACGGACCCGACGCCCCGGGGAACACCAAGCCGATCATCCTGGATGCCAACGCGCTCATGATGCAGTTCCAGTACCACGTGGACCTCGAGACCGAGCTCAACCGGGTCATCCCCGGTGACTACGAGATCCTCGTCCCGAGCGCCGTGGTCGGCGAGCTCGAGGCCCTGGTGGAGAAGAACGAGGGCAAGACCGCCGAGGAGGCCCGGCTGGCCATCGAGCTGGCCCACACCTTCGAGGTCCTCGACACCGAGGCCGACGACGGCGACACGGCCGTCATCCAGCTGGCCGAACGGGCCGAGGGCGGGGTCGTGGTGACCAACGACAAGCTCCTTCGCGCCCGGCTGCGGGCCAAGGGCATCCCCAACGTCCACATGCGGTCGAAAGCGTTCCTGTCGGTCGAGGGTTTCCCGGGCTTCTGACCCGGCCACCGGCCGTCGAGGGTACGAAGGCCGGCGCTGCAGGCCCATCGATCATCTGGCCGCCAGGTGCCCGTAGCGCCCCGGAGCTGGCGTCTCCCCTACCGTTCTCCTGTCAAACCTCCCTATCAGAACCCTTAAGAAGCGCTCGTCCGTCGCCGAGCCGTGCGTGAGTTGATCGTCTCCGAGGCACCCCTTCCCCGGGTGGCCGGCCACGTCAAAGCCGTGGCCGAGGACCAGGGCGGGGTCGTCTCCTCGCACACGCACCATGCCACAGAGTTCGACAACCTGCGGGCCAGGGATGACAACTGGTCCCGGTCGGGCTACATCGGCACCTACCAACCGTTCAAGCAGGACCAGGTCCGCATCCGGATCCGGGTGTGGGCCTCCTGGCCAAAGCGCCTGTTCCGGTTCTTCCTCTACCTGGGGTTCGCAGAGGCCGTCCTCTTCTTCCTGATGAGCCTGTTCCAGGTCCCCCCGCCGCCCAACGTCTGGATCGTCACCGCGATCCTGACCTTCCTGGCCATCGGGATCAGCCTTCTGACCTACTCGACGAGCTGGGCGACCAGCTCGGAGGTCGAGGACACCCTGGCCCGGCACATCGGCAGCGAGATCCGGGCCGACGAGATCCTCGATGGGGACGTCTACACGCTCGGCGCCTGGGAGGAGCACCGCCAGGACCTGATCGACGAGACCGTCCAGGACGCCAAAGCCACCCGGGCCGAGAAACACAAGGCCCAGACCACCGCCGCCGGCGGCGGCCTGTTGACCAAGGTCAAGCGACGCACCGGCCTGGGCGGGGACAAGGACGATCAGGCCCCCGAGGCCGAGCCCGGGGAGGAGCCAGCCGCCGCCCAAGAGGACGACGAGGCGGAGGAGAGCTCTGGCGGTTTCCGCTCCAAGCTACCGTTCCTCGGCTCCAAGGAAGAGGAGGCCGACGACGACCAGGAAGCCGACCAGGCGCCCGCCGGAACCCCCGAGGACGACGAGGTGGAGGACGAGGAGGAGAGCTCCGGTGGCCTTCGCTCCAAGCTGCCGTTCTTCGGGTCCAAGGCCCAGGAGACCGACGACGAGCCCGAGGAGGAGCCAGCCGCCGCCGAAGAGGACGACGAGATCGACGAGGACGAGAGCTCGGGCGGTCTGATGTCCAAGCTGCCGTTCCTCGGCTCCAAGGAGGAGGACGCAGACGACGAGGTCGGGGCAGACCAGGACGACGATCAGGACGAGGAGCAGGCCCGTCAGGGTTGAGATCACCGTCGTCCCTGTCCCGTGGCAAACCGTCGCCTGCTACGGCCCTGGGTCGCTGGCCTGGGTCAAGCTTAAGGGTCAGGCTACCTTCTCGCCAGCCGAGGTCAACCTATGCCGCAGTTCAGCCCCGCCGGCGAGAAAGATGTGACGCGTGCCATCGTAGAGTCCTACATGGCCCAGTTCAACGATTACGTCGAGTCCGACGTCCTCATCGTCGGTGCTGGGCCCTCGGGCCTGCAGGCCGCCCAGGTCCTGGCCGAGAACGACGTCAAGGTCATGGTCCTCGAGAGGAACAACTACCTCGGAGGCGGCTTCTGGCTCGGCGGCTTCCTGATGAACAAGCTGACCGCCCGGGCCCCGGCCGACGAGATCTGGGACGAGCAGGGCGTCCCCTACGAGGAGTACAAGGAGAACACCGGTCTGTTCATCGCCGATGCCCCGCACGCCTGCAGCGCGGCCATCAAGGGCGCGTGCGAGGCTGGCGCGGTCTTCCAGAACATGACCGAGTTCCAGGACCTGGTCATCCGTGAAGGCGGTGCTGTGCGCGGCGCGGTCATCAACTGGAGCCCCGTCACCGCCCTGCCCCGCGAGATCACCTGCGTCGACCCGATCGCCATCGAGTCAAAGATCCTGGTCGACTGCACCGGCCACCAGGCCGAGCCGATCACCAAGCTGCACGAGCGCGGCTACATCAACGTCCCCGGGCTCTCCCGCGCCGGCATCGAGACCTTCGAGGAGGCCCAGTCGTACAACAAGTACGCTGGTCACGACTCCCCGGCCCACGACAGCATGTGGGTCGAGAAATCCGAGGACGCCATCGTCGAGCACACCGGCAAGGTCTACGACGGCCTCTACGTGGCCGGCATGGCTGTCGCCACGACCTTCGGCCTGCCCCGCATGGGCCCCACCTTCGGCGGCATGCTCATGAGTGGCAAGCGCGTGGCCGAGCTCATCATGGAGGACCTGGCCGGCAAGGACGTCGACCGGCTCGAGCTCACCGACGCCCGCGAGGCCGCCCGCGCCCAAGCCGGCAACGGTGGCCCCGGCGTGGCTAAGCCCGCCAAGCCCGAGTAGGCACCGAGATTGGACCGAACCACGGAGGCACGGAAGCACGGAGGACTGGGATGGGGTCGGACGGTCAAGCAACCGCCCGCCCCACCTGCCCCCTGCGGTGTCCGTGCCTCCGTGCCTCCGTGGTTCCCCTTCCGCCCCATGGACATCATCGTCTACGACGAGACCACCCGGGCCGACTGGGTCGACCTCGACCCCGTCCAAGCCGACCTATCCCAGCACGGCGTCCAGCTCGACGTGCGCGTGCCCCTGCCCCGACCGAGGGCCGATGAGGCGTGGTACCCGTGGCTGGCCTGGATGCTGGCCTGGTCCAAGGTCAGAAGCCCCGACCGCCCGATCCCACCCAACCTCGAACCCAAGCCCCTCGAGGTCGACCGGGAGGAGAAGGCCCTGCACGGCCAGGCCAACCCACCGGGCCCCCTCTACGACGGCAAGCGCCTGCTCGAGGCGTTCCACGGACCCTTGCCCGAGGAGGAGCGCTCCCCGGACGCTGGACCCATCGTGATCCTCACCGACCGCATGATCGGCACGTTCGAGGGCACCCGGTACCACGTCCGCTTCCTGACCACCGGGCATCCCAACATCGTCTCCCCTCCCGGCCTGATCGACGGCCCGGCCAGGGCCCGCGAGTACTACATGGCCAAGCAGATGCTCGGCCAGGACCCCGAGGGGATCGAGGGCATGGGTGACGACGATCACCTGACCAAGGACGACGACCGCGTGCCCACCGCCATCGCGTCGGCCTTCCTCCAGGTGGCCAAGTACCACGTCACCGGCGACCCGTTCTGCGAGGACGACGGCTGCCGGCTGTCCAACCCCCACTGGCAGGCCGACCTCCTGGACACCATGGCCACCGGCCGGCTCTGCAAGGAGCACGAGGCCTGGCTGCACCAACTGGCTTGACCGGGTTAGCTGGGCCTTGGTGGACGTCCCCGAACCCTCCTCCGAGGCCCTTGGTCACCTGCTGGCATGGTGGGACCGGCTGGAACCAGGGCTCCTGCGCGTGGGTATCCGTCCCAAGCTCAGGGGTTTATGTATGGGTCCCGCCCGAACGTACCACGATGCCGGTGGACTGGTCCCTTGTCGTCACCGAAGGTGGCCGAGGCATCCTGTTCCTGGGCGTCACGTTCTACCTTTGGCGCATCGGCAAGCGTCGGGACCTGGCCGGTCGACCCGGCTGGTCGGCGATCCTCTGGGGCTTCGGGCTCCTGGTCGTACAGGCCACCGCGGCCGTCACCACGCAGAACCCGGCCCTCGACTGGGAGGGGTACGTGGGCACCGTCTCGATCCGCGAGCTCCTCTACAACACCGCCCTTCCCATGACCGGTGCCGGCCTGGTCCTCTACGGCTTCAGCAGGTTCCTCATCTACCCTGCACAGCTGGCCAAGACCCAAGCCAAGTTGGAGGAGGCCAACCAGACCCTGGAGGCCCGGGTGGCCGAGGCCACCGCCGACCTGAGAGCCACCAACCACGCCCTGGCCCGGGAACGAGCCTCCCTTGGTCTGTTCCGTGATCTGCTGGATCGCTCCAACGACGGCATCTTCATCATGGAACCCGAGGAGGGCCGGTTCACCGATGTGAACCAGACCGCTTGCGACCGGCTGGGCTACACGCGCGAGGAGCTGCTCGGTTTGACCAAGCGCGAGCTCCAGACCCGCTTCGAGGACAAGGAGGCCTGGCGGGCCCACGTCACCCATCTCGAACAGGTCGGCCAGCTCACCCGGGAAGGCCACCACCGGTGCAAGGACGGGAGCAAGATCCCGGTCGAGGTCACCCTCCAACACCTCACCCAGGGCGGCGAGCCCTACCTCATCGCCATCGCTCGGGACATCTCCGAGCGTAACCGGGCCCTCGAGGAGGCCAGGGCCAACCTGGACCTGCTCGAGACCCTGTTCGAGGCCAGCCCGGAGGCGATCATCGCGGTGGATACCGACGGCCGGATCCAGCTCTGGAACCCGGCTGCCGAGGCTGTCTTCGGCTGGGAGGCCGAGGAGGTGACCGGCCAGGTCCTGCCCAACGTCCCGGAGGACGACCCGACGCTCACCGAAGCCCTGGCCCGGACCCGCGACGGTGAACCCTTCCAGGCCCAGGCCGTCCCTCGCCGGTCCAAGACCGGGGAGATCCGCTACTACAACATCTCGGTCGCACCGCTGGTCGGCGGCGGTGGGGGGTCGTCCGGCAGCATCGCCGTCCTCAGCGACGTGACCGCCCAGCTGGAGGTCGAGGCCGCCAAGCGCCGGGCCTTGGAGACCCAGGCCGAGGTCGAGCACCTGCGGGAGATCGACCGGTTCAAGACCCGGTTCTTGAACACCGCGGCCCACGAGCTTTCCACGCCGCTGACGCCGGTGCGGTTCCAACTCAAGGCCTTGACCGGCGGCATGCTCGGGGAGCTCAACCCGGCCCAGGTCGAGGCCGTTGAGATGCTCGAACGGAACGTCGAACGCTTCCAGCACCTGGTCGAGGACCTCCTGGATTCCACCCGGCTCCAGGGCGGCAAGCTGAGGATCGACCCTCGGATGGCCGACCTCTCCGGGCTCCTGGAGCAACTGGCCCGCGACACTGCACCGCTGATGGCCGACAAGGGCCTGACCTTCGAGACCGACATCGAACCGGGCCTGTCGGCTTGGATAGATCCGATCCGGATCGGCCAGGTGGTCACCAACCTCCTCGACAACGCTTTGAAGTACACGCCCCGGGGCGGGACCGTCCAGTTGGCCGCCGGACCGGGCGACGGCCGGATCCGTGTCGAGGTCACCGACGACGGCCTGGGCCTCGACGCAGAGCACGTTGGCTCGGTCTTCGACGCGTTCATCCAGCTCCGGGGGACTGCCGAGGAGCCCCACGATGGTACTGGTCTGGGTCTCTACATCGCCCAGGGCATCATCGAGCAGCACGAGGGCTCCATCGGTGTGGAGAGCCCCGGGATCGGTCATGGTTCCACGTTCTGGTTCGAGCTCCCTGCCGATCTCTCTGGGGGAGAGGCGCCGGCCAGCGGTCAGGCATCGGGTCAGCCGATCGAGGGTTGACCCACGGCACGGGGCCTACGGGCCCTGT
>CAZBKU010000030.1:9645-17923 GCA_964492585.1 uncultured Thermoplasmatales archaeon
CACGTTCTTATACGGGCGGCTGGCGAAGATGTTCATCAGCCCCAGCCTCGGCGGCGGCGGAGGACACGTGTCTACAGCCATCGACCCTTCCCTGGTGCAGGATCAAGCGCTGCAGCTCCTCGAGCACGTCCCAGGTGCCACCATCATCCTCGATCCCGGGACCGGCTCCATCCTCTTCGCCAACCAGGCCCTCGGGCGCCTGGTGGGCGTGGACCCGGAGGTCCTCGTGGGCCAGCCGATCGCCGCCCTGGACCGAGACATGGGGGCAGATCTCGACTGGGGCCAGAGCGTCCAGAGGCTGCGCCAGGCAGGGGAAGGCGCCTTGCACCGTACCTTGTGCACCCCCGACGGCCCGACGATCCCCGTCGAGGTGCGCGCCCGGCTGGTGGCGATCGCCGACACCGAGGTCGTCCTCGCTACCTTGACCGACGTCAGCGAGAACCAGCGGTTGAACGCGGACCTGGGCGAGCGTGTCAAGGAGCTGGCCCTGCTTCATCGCGTCTCCGAGCTGACCCACGCGTGGGCCGGCACGACCGAGACGTTGCTTCAGGAGGTCGCCGAGGCGATCCCGCCCTCCTGGCAGTACCCCGAGATCACCGAGGCGAGGATCAGCTACGGCGACACCATGGTCGCCACAGACCGGTTCAGCCAGGGGGTCGCCCAGATCGAGGCCGCCGTCGAGACCTCGGACGGGACACCCGTGCACGTGGAGGTCGCCTACACCGAGCCAAGGCCATCGGCTGACAACGGCCCGTTCCTGGCAGAAGAGGTCGCCCTGATCCGGTCGGTGGCCGCCATCCTGCGCGCCCACGTCGAGCACCGGCTGCAGGCCCGGGAGGCCGACCAGGAGAACGAGCGCCTCAGGACCGTCCTTGACGCCGCACCGCTCATCCTCTTCGAGCTGGATGCCGACGGCACGATCATCTTCCAGAGAGGGCAAGGCCTGGCAGGCATCGGTCGCAAGGAGGGCGAGAACGTCGGCATCCGCTTCCAGGACCTCCATCCTGGCCGGAAGGACATGACCGATCTGCTCGAAGAGATCCGCCAGGGACGAGCCGTCGAGGTGACCCTCCCGGTGCGGGGACGATGGCTCCACATCCAGACCCGGCCCCGGTACGATGACGACGGCCGCCTCCTGGGCGCCACCGGGGTTGCCCTCGACATCACAGAGCGTCAGGAGGCTCTCCGCGACGCCCAGGAGAACCAGCGCCGCTTCGAGCTGGCCACCGAAGCGGCCAGCGACGTCCTCTGGGAGTGGAACGCCGGCACCGACCAGCTCCAGTGGAGCCACACCTACGCTGCTCGCTTCGGGGAGGACGGCGACGAGATCACGACGTTCGAGGCGTGGTCCCAGCGGGTGCATCCCGACGCTCGCGCCGGGGTCGTCGCCGGGATCGACGCGTGGCTGGAGAGCGACCAGCGCACCTGGTCGGACACCTACCGTCTCCAGCGGGCCGATGGCACCTACGCCCACGTCGAGGACCGAGCCGCCGTCATCCGGGACGACACGGGGGCACCGTCGCGGGTCGTCGGGGCCTTGGTCGATCGGACCGAGGGGGTCGAGGCCGAGCACGAGAGAGCCTTCCAGGTCTCGATGCTCGATCAGATCGGTGAGGCGGTGATCGCGACCGACCTCGAGGGCGTGGTCCAGTATTGGAACCGGGCCGCCGAGGAGACCTACGGTTACACTCGCGACGAGGCCATCGGGAAGGACATCAACGATCTCAACGTACCCGAGGTCACCGCCGAGCAGGCCGAGGAGATCATGGCCGCGCTACGCCACGGCGAGACGTGGAGCGGCGAGGTTATCGTTCGGGACAAGGACGGTCGCGAGTTCCCGGCCAGGGTCACCGACACGCCCCTTCACGATGCCCACGACCGATTGGTCGGGGTCATCGGCATCTCCACGGACATCTCGGACCAGAAGGCTCTCGAACAAGCGCTTCGGGACAGCGAGGCCCGGCAGCGGGCCTGGCTCGAGGCCGCTCCGGATACCCTGGGTACGCTGGACCCGACCGACGGTCGGATCACCTGGATCAACAAGGCCTTCGAGACCCTGACGGGGTGGGACACTGCCGACTGGGTGGGCCGGCCGTTCACGGACCTCATCCACCCGGAGGATCTGGCCCGGACCCTGGAGGACTACCAGGCGGCCATCGATGGCCAGCAGCCCCCGGCGACCGAGCTGCGGTTCGAGACCCTCGGCGGGTACCGGTGGGTCTCGGTCCTGGGCCGACCGGTCTACAGGGGGGACCGTATCGTCGACTTCTTCGTGGTGGCCCGTGACGTCAGCGAGCGCGTCGAGGCCGAGCAAGCCCTTCGCGAGAGCGAGGAGCGCTTCCGCGAGCTGGCCGAGACCGTCGACGACATCTTCTGGACCCTGTCGGCCGACGGCGAGCTAACGTACATGGGCCCCGGGTTCGAGCAGATCACAGGGATCCCGGTAGATGCCTCGCTGGATTGGGACGGGGTCATGGCTGTGATCCCTCCCGACGACGCCCCTGCGGTCGAAGCCTGGCTCCGGGGGCTCATGGCCGGTGAGCAGGATCACGATATCCTGGAGCACAGGGCCATCGCCGCCGACGGCGAAGCCCGGTGGGCGACCTCGGAGGGCTACGCCGTCCGGGACGAGGAGGGGCGGGTCGAGAGGGTGATCGGGATGACCCGCGACGTCCACGACCTGGTCACCACCCGCCAGCGGCTGGAGGCAAGCGAGCAGGCTTTCCAGAGCCTGGCCGAGAACATCGAGGAGAACTTCTGGCTGGTCGACGCCGATGGTGAGACGGTCCTCTACAACAGCCCCGGTTTCGCGGAGATCTTCGGGGTGGCCTGGGAGGACCTCGAGGATCCCCAGGACTGGTTCGACCTGATCCACCCCGAGGATCGTGAGGAGGTCGTACACCATTTCATCCAGCTCTTCGCCGACGCGGAGCCTGGCGAGATCACCTACCGGGTCGTACGGCCCGACGGTGAGGTCCGGTGGGTCCAGTCGCTGATCCGACCGGACACAGGCGACGACGGTACGACGCAACGGTTCGCCGGCATCACCCGAGATATCACCCAGGAACGAGAGGCAGAGGCCCACCGCGAGGAGGCTCTGCTCCGCCAGGCCGAGGCCGAGCACTACCAGGAGGTCGCGGAGTTCAAGAGCCACTTCCTCAACACCGCGGCCCACGAGCTCTCCACCCCCCTGACCCCGCTGAAGTTCCAGGTCGAGGCCCTGCGCTCCGGTATGATGGGGGACCTGAGCAGCCAGCAAGTCGACGCCATCGGGATCATCGACCGAAGCGTCGACCGGTTCTCCCGTTTGACACGCGACCTCTTGGACGCTGCCCGCCTGCAGGCCGGCCAGCTGAGCTTGCAGCGCCGGGAGATCGACCTCTCCGACCTGATTCGCGAGGTCGCCGGTCCCTTCCAGGAGGTGGCCGACCAAGCCGGCGTCGAGCTGACCGTCGAGCCCAACGGTCCGCTCCGTTGCAACGCAGATCCAGATCGGCTGGGCCAGGTGCTCACCAACCTGGTCGACAACGCGATCAAGTTCACCCCCGAGGGCGGCACCGTGACCGTCCAGGCCGTCGCCAACGGCCAGGGCCCGGTCCTTCGCGTCCTGGACACCGGCATCGGCATGGATCGCGACCAGATGGCCAAGCTCTTCGAACCGTTCACCCAGGTGCACGATCCCGATGCGACCAAGCAGCGGGGGACGGGCCTTGGTCTCTACATCAGCAAGGGCATCGTGGAGCAGCACGGCGGCAGCCTCGATGTGGCCAGTCCCGGCAAGACACAGGGGACCACGTTCACGGTCCAGCTGCCCGCCGAACAGCCGGACATGCAGGGAGCCCAACCATGAGCACGGACCCCAGTGACGCCGAGGATCCGGTCGCCCAGATGGACACGGCGGCAGCCCGGGACCTCGGGCAGGCCGGCGGCCCCGAGGCCTCGGCCCTCAGCGACGCGCTCATCTATGCGGACGCGCTCTTCGACACGGTCCGCGAGCCGTTGGCCGTCCTGGACGAGGACTTGGTCGTCCGTCGCGCCAACAAGGCGTTCTACCGCACCTTCCAGGTTGGGCCCGGGGCCGCCGCGGGGCGCCGGATCTACGAGCTCGGCAACGGCCAGTGGGACATCCCACGCCTCCGGACGTTGCTCGACGAGGTCATCCCCGAGGACACGTGCTTCGAGGGGTTCGAGGTCGACCACCGGTTTGAGACCATCGGCCAGCGTGTGATGGTCCTCAACGCTCGCCGGCTCGATCTCGAGGTGGACAAGCCCGGGATGATCCTTCTGGCCATCGAGGACATCACCGACCGCAGGCGAGCCGAGCATGACGCCCAAGAGGCCCTCGAACGGCTCGAGGAGGCCCAACGCGTCGGCGAGACAGGGAGCTGGGCCTGGGACCTAGGGACCGGCGAGGTCACCTGGTCGGACAACCTCTACCGGCTGTTCGGGCACGAGGCCGGCGAGATCGACCCTTCTTTCGAGCGGTTCCTCCACGAGGTCCATCCCGAGGACCGCGAGGAGGTCAGGGAGACCATCCAGGCCTGCGTCGAGGAGGAACAACCGATGCGGCTGGAGTACCGTGTCCGTCCCCGGGACGGCCAGGCTCGCTGGCACCTGGCCCAGGGGGAGGTCGAGATCGACGCCGACGGGGCACCCAAGCGCATGACCGGCATCGTCCAGGACGTCACCGAGCGGGTCGTCACCCAACGCGAGATCGCCCGGCACGCGGCCGAGCTCGAGCGATCCAACCAGGACCTCGAGCGCTTCGCCTACATCGCCAGCCACGACCTCCAAGAGCCCCTGCGGGCGATCTCAGGCTTCCTCGACCTTCTCGCCCGGCGCTACGAAGACGAGCTGGACGACAAGGCCCAGCACTACATCACCCGGGCTGTCACCGGGGCCGAACGGATGCGCAGCCTGATCGAGGGTCTCTTGGCCTACTCCCGGGTCGAGAGCCGCGGACATCCACCCGAACCAGTGGAGGTGGAGAGCCTGCTCAAGGGGATCCGAGCCATGCTGGCCACGCAGGTCGAGGACACCGGTGGCCAGATCACCCACGACCCGCTGCCGACGGTCGTGGCCGACCGGGAGCAGCTGGCCCAGGGCTTCCAGAACCTGATCAGCAACGCCCTCAAGTTCCACCGGGAGGGTGCTGCACCCCACATCCACATCACCGCCGCCGACGAGGGCGATGCCTGGCGGTTCATCGTGACCGACGACGGTGTGGGCATCCCCGAGGAGCGCCAGGAGGAGATCTTCGAGATCTTCCGCCGGCTGCATCCCCGGGACGTCTACCCCGGCGACGGCGTGGGGCTGGCCCTGTGCCGTCGGATCATCGACCGCCACGACGGCCGCATCTGGGTCCAGTCGCCCCCTGACGACCAAGAGGCCGGCACCGCCTTCCACTTCACGATCCCTAAGGACCAGGAGAGACCTCAACCATGACCGCTATGTTCAACGCCGCTAAACCTGTCGACATCCTCCTCGTTGAGGACAACCCTGACGACGTCGAGCTCACCCGGGAGGCCCTCGAGGAAGGCCGCCTGGCCAACGAGCTCCACGTCGCCCGCACCGCCGAGAACGCCCTGGACTGGCTGCATGACCGGGGCGAACCACGCCCCAACCTGATCCTCCTGGACATCAACCTCCCAGGCATGTCCGGCCTGGACTTCCTCCAGAGGATCAAGAAGGAGGGGGCCTTCGAGGACATCCCCGTCGTCGTGCTGACCACCTCCCAGGCAGAGGAGGACATCGACGAGGCCTACCGGCTCCACGCCTCGGCCTTCGTCAGCAAGCCCGTCGGCTTCGGCGAGTTCATCGAGGCCGTCCAAGGGATCGGGAGCTTCTACCTGACCCTGGTCAGCCTCCCCAGCGACAAGCCCAAGCCCGACATCGATGGGTGAGGGGACCACGCTGGGACCACCCCGACCTCTCGGTGTCCTCCTCATCGAGGACAACCCCGACGACGCCGAGCTCCTCACCGAGCTCCTCCGGACCCACGGCACGGATCCTGTCGAGCTCACGTGGGTCAGGACAGTGGCAGACGGTGTCGATCGCCTGGATCCCGACGGGATCGACGTCGTCCTCCTCGACCTCGGTCTCAGAGAGACCGAAGGCTTGGGCACCCTGGAGACCTTCCAGGCCGCTGCGCCCCGGGAGATCCCGATCGTCGTCCTCACCGGTCTGGACGACAAAGAGATCGCTGAACGCGCCATGCACGCCGGTGCCCAGGACTACCTGGTCAAAGGCCGTAGCCAAGCCCAGGACGTCCTGCGTGCCATCCGGTACGCCATGGCCCGCAAGCTCGAGCAAGATGGCTACGAGCAGGCCCTGCGCCGCAGCATCGAGATTGAACGGCTGGAGGAAGAGAGCGCCTTCAAGACGCGGTTCCTCAACCTGGCCGCCCACGAGCTGGCCACACCCCTGACCCCGGTGCTCTTCCAGCTCCACGCTCTCCGCGACGGCCACCTGGGCGACCTGACCCCCGAGCAGACCCGCGCGGTCGAGGTGATGGACCGGGGCCTGGGCCGTCTCTCCCGGCTGATCCAGGACCTCCTGCTTGTCTCCCGGATCCAAGCCGAGGCTCCCATGCTGGAGGCGCATCCCACCGATCTGAGCACCCAGCTTCGCAAGGTGATCGACGCCTGGAAGAACCGGGCCCGCGACCGAGGCGTCCACCTCGATCTCGATGTTGAGCCGGGCCTCACCGGTGAGGTCGACCGGGAGTTGTTCGGCCAGGCCATCGACCGCCTGGTCACCGCAGCGGTCGACCACGCCCAGGAGGGGATGACCGTGGCACTCGAAGCGGCCAGGACGCCCGACGCGCTCGTCCTCGAGCTCGGGTGTCCGGGCATCTCTGCAGAGGACGCCAGGACCATCTTCGAGCCCTACGCCCAGGCGATCGAGGTCGAGGGTCACCGGGCCGAGGGCACGGGCTTGAGCCTCTACATCGCCCAGGCCCTGATCGAGCGCCACGGCGGGCAGCTGGAGGCGGTGGCCGCCGACGACGGTGCGGGCTCCGTGATCCAGCTCCAACTGCCGCTGGAGGATCCCGAGCTCGACACCGAGGGTCGCGACCCGGCCCCCAGCGCCGCCTGAGAGCATCGGGCCCTTCCGAGAACGTCCTACCGACGGGGTCACCAGGCCTCCTACCTTCGGGGCTGTCGTTAGGTCCCCTTGACGAGAGTCGCAGCAGAAGAGAGGGAGACGACGGGGCCAGGGGGAACAGGCTGCCAGCCCTTGACCCCGGGTTCACACCGGGACAGGCTCGTCGTCGGACCGGTCGGCCCCGCGCTTCTTGCGGAGCATGTTGAGGGCTCGGGCGTAGGCCTGCTTGCGCATGGCATCCGAGCGCTGGCTGTGGAGGATCTCTTGGACCGTCTGCACGATCTGCAGCGGATCCAGGGGTTTGGTGAAGAAGCGCTCCACGTCCTCGTTGTTGATGGCGTCGATGGCCAGCTCGAGGTCGGGGTAGGCCGTGATGATGATCCGGGGGACCTTGGACCGGTGGTCGCGGACCTGGGCCAGGAACTCCAGGCCGTTCATCCCGGGCATCCGGTAGTCCGAGAGGATGAGGTCCACGGCGTTCTCCTGGATGTAGTCCAGGGCCAGGGGTCCGGAGGTGGCGGTCTCGACGTGCACGTTGTCGATGGCCCCCTCCAGGAAGGTCTTGATCGAGGTGAGGATATCGGGCTCGTCGTCCACGACGAGCACCACCTGGCGCTCGGCCGACAACGGGGTCGTCCCCTCGGAAACAGCCTGTTCGGCGGGCATGGTGAACCTCTCCGAGGCCCCGGGTATAAGAGGCTTCGTGGAGGGACCCTGGGGGCCGCCGGCCCCGTGATGGTCAGGCCTCGCCCGGTGGGCGCTGGCCACCCAAGAGCTCGACGGCACGCTTGTAGGCGGCCTCGCGCTCCATCATCCGATAGCGCTCCTGGAGCAAGTCATAGATCAAGGAGACGACCTCGAGGGGTTCGACGGGTTTGGTGAGGAACCGGTCGACGTCGGCCAGGTTCTTGGCGTCCAACGCGACGTCCAGGTCCGGGTAGGCGGTCATAAGGATCAACGGGGTCGTGGGCCTGCGATCGGCCACCTGTTCCAGGAAGGCCAGACCGTCGGTGCCCGGCATCCGGAGATCCGAGACGACCAACGCAGGATCGATCTGGTCGAGGAGACCGAGGGCCTCGTCGGCCGACGTGGCGGTGATGACCTTGACCCCGGTCAAGCAGCCCTCCACGAAGGTCTTGAAAGCGCCTAGGATGTCCGGCTCATCGTCGAC
>CAZBKU010000031.1:0-17863 GCA_964492585.1 uncultured Thermoplasmatales archaeon
CGTGGCGGTCAGAAGCCGCAGCTCGGGTGGCCGGGACGGTGGGTGGCTGGGGCTTAGGCGTTTGGGCCAGGGAAGGACCGAGCCGCAGGGATCCAGGCTCGCCGAGGCCCCACAGCCGGCTTCAGCCATCCTGTGATCATCGCCCTCGTTGGTGGAAAAAGTTCCCCGCCTGTGGTGGGCCGCTTCAGCTGCCAGCCGGCACCGGCTCCCCTTCCCCTTCTGGCAGCTCGACCTTCTGGTTGAAGATGGTGCTGCGCAGGTAGGGGGTGGGATCCCGCCGGGCGTGCCAGGCCAACAGCGCCGGGAGCGGGATCAGCGTGCCCAAGAGGGCTGCCAGCAGGGTCGGGATGACCAGCAGCGCGGTCTGGCTGGCCCAGGTCACGATGCTGAACAGGATCACGACGAAGGGGGCCAGGGTCGTGATGGTGGTGCCCATGAGCACGCTGCCGATCTCGGCGTTGGCCAGGCCGGCGGCATCGGCCGGGTCCCTGCCGCGGCGGATCTCCTCGCGGAACCGGGTGATGAAGTGCACGGCGTCGTCGACCCCGATGCCCATGACCATGCCGGTGAGGATCAGGCTCACGTAGGTGACCTGGTAGCCAAGGGCGGCGGTCAGGCCGTACTGGGTCACCACGGCCGCCAGGATCGGCACCATGCCTAAGGCTCCGATGCTGGGGCTGCGCCAGAACGCGGCCAGCAGGGCGAAGACGACGGTGAGCATGATCCCGATGCTGGCGGCGTTGCCCCGGGTGATGGCATCGACGACCTCGACCCCGAGGACGACCAGGCCGGTGGTGCCGTGCTCGAGCCCGGCCTGGTCCTCCCGGGTCTCCAGGCCTTCCAGGGCTTGCTCGACCTCGGCCATGCTCTGCCGGTAGTTGTCCACGTCCTCGCCCAGGGTGTCCTCGGGTTGGGGATCGATGCCCAGGCGGTGGGCAGCCACCGGGTACTCGATCGGCCCGTCGGGGTCGTGGACGACCACCCGGCTGACCAAGAGCGAGGTGGCCGGGTCCCGGCGCATCTCGTCGTAGGCCTGCTCGATGTCCTCCTGGGTGTCCGGTAGCCCGTCGTCGTCCTGGTCGATCCGTGGGTCCGGGTTGATGATCGTCGTGTAGAGGCGCAGGACGTTGGGCACGCTGTCGATCTTGGTGATCCCGTGGGTGTCCTGGGTCCGGTTCTGCAGCGTGTCGAGGTAGTCGACGACCTGGGGATCGGTGGCATCGCCGTAGAAGACCACGGCCAGCTCGTTGGGGATCCCGAAGGTCTGGTCCATCTCGGTCAACGCCTGCATGGCGTAGGTGTCCTCCTCCAGGATCGGGTCCCGCTCAAGGTAGGAGGCTCCCCAGACGTCCACGCCGCCCCCGGCCATCGGCAAGGCCAGCAGGCCCACGACGACGATGGTGCCGACGACGATCGGTCGGGGGTGGTCGGCCAGCCACCGGCCCAGCCGGCCAAGGGAGCTGTCCCGTTGGCGTCGGCGGACCTCTTCCTCCAGGCGTTCGCGTCGGGCCTCGAGCACGTGCTCGGGCACATCCTCCCCCTCAGCCTCGCCCCGGACCCGGTCGGCCCACATCAAGAGCACGGGCAACAGGGTCAGGCAGGTCAGGAAGCTGACGAACATGCCCACGCCGACCATCATGCCGAACTGGCCGATGGCCGGGATCAGGGAGAAGTAGAGCGTGGCGAACCCGGCGGTGTCGGTCACGGTCGTGATCAACAAGGCCGGCCCGACGCCCCGGATCGTGGTCTCCATGGCCGACCGGGCGTCGAACCCCAGCTCGCGCTCCTCCCGGTAGCGCGAGATCACGTGCATCGCGTAGTCCACCCCGGCGGCGAAGACGAGCGCGGCGACCAGCAGGGATAACAGGTTGAAGTCGACGCCCAAGCCCAGGGCGGCGGCCAGGGTCGTGGCGGCCACGACCAGGAGGACCAGCAGGCCGAAGCTCGTCTCGTAGAACCGGCGGAAGAGCACGATCATGGTGGCCGTGGCCGTCAGGACCGCGGCCATGATCCACAGGGGGGCCTCGTCGTAGGTGACCTCGTCCAGGGTCGAGTAGATGATGTCGATGGACAACGGGCGTAGCTGGAGCTCGCCGGCGTGGGTGACGTTGCCCTCCAGGGCCAGGCCCTTGTCCTTGAGCTGGACCTGCCAGTCCCGGTACTCCTCGCCGGTGGCGTTGGGGTCCATGACCACCACGAGCAAGGCGCTCTGGTGGTCCTCGGCCAGGATGTTGCCGTAGATCTGGTCGCCCAACAGCTCCAAGGCGAGCTGCAGGCTGGCGTTGATCTTGGCATCGCCGGTGGGGCCTTCCTCAGGGAACCCACTGGCTTGGTCGCTGGGTTGCGGGACGATCGGCGGGGCCGGCACGCGCGGGACCCCGTCGCCCGGACCGTACTTGCCGGCGTAGAAGTCGCCCCGGCTGTTCATGATGCGGACGATCTCGGCCAAGGAGTACGTGCCGTCGACGAACTCGAGCTCCTCTAAGGCGAGCTCGACGTCGTTCATCATCCGCACGGCCTCCGGATCGGTGACCGGTTGGCCTTGCTTGTCCGGCGGCCGGGTCATCAACACGGCGCCCAGGTTGTCCCAGCCAAGATCGCTGTTCAGCACCCGGAAGTGCTCGTAGTACTCCTCCCGGGGTGAGAGCTCGTAGATGGAGAGGTAGACCTCGGCACCGGCCAGGACGGGCACGCTGGCCCCGAGCAAGCCGACGAACACCAGCACGACCACGCCTGGGTGGTCGGCCACGAAGTCAGCTACACGTCGCTGGACGCTCAAGGCTCCGCCTCGGGCCGCCATCGGTCCTGGCCCCCATGAACCTAGCCCTCTGTCCCCGGGGTCGGGCGCGCCTGGGGTGCCCGTCACGACGCGTGACAGGCGACCAGCTTCGGGCCTCTGAGAGGACCGCGGCCGTGGGGAGCCTCCCGTGATCCAGCCAGGCCGCGCCTGCGTCCTCGCGCTGCTTTGCTTGCTCAGCCTGGCTGCCGGCTGGTCGGGCTCCAGCCTCGGGGACAGCGGCTCCGGGGCCGATCACAGCTGGGACGAGGCCCGCATCGACGAGCTGGAGGTTCGGCTGCCTGAACCCAGCGCCGACCAGGGCGTCCTCTGGACCGGCCAGGCCGTCCTGCTGTTCGGTGGCAGCCCCGAGGGTCCGTCGATGTACGGCGACGAGATCCTGCGGTGGATCCCCGGCTCGGACCAGGTCGAGGACACCGGTGCCCGGCTGCCCGAGGGCCGCATGGCACCGGTGAGCGCCTGGAACGGCACCCACGCCTTCATCCTCGGTGGCGACGGGTGCCTGGGCGACCGGTTGGGCGATGCCTCCTGCCGGGACATCCTGCGCTACGACCCGCAGACCGACGAGGTGGAGACCATGGACGCCAGGCTGCCCGAGGGCCTGTGGGGCATGACAGGGGCCTGGAACGGCACCCACGTCCTGATCACCGGCGGCCGGGACAACCGGGCCGTCCTGGCCTACCATCCCCCCACGGACACGCTGGAGACCCTGGACCTCGAGCTCCCCCGCACCCTCCAAGGCCCTGCGGCTGCCTGGGCCGACGGGGCCCTGTGGGTCTACGGCGGGCAGGTCCGTGGCGACGACGGGACACGGGAGGCCACCGACACGATCCTCCGCGTCGACCCCGACGCCGGCACGGTCCGCGAGGTCGGCGTCGAGCTCCCGACCCCCCGCAACCACACGGCCGCCATCACCGCGCCCGGCGGCGTCCACCTCTTCGGTGGCGGGGACGACCAGCGGGGCGTCGACGAGGTCCTCTTCCACGACACGACCAACGGGACCCTGGAGGTCCTCTCGGCTGACCTCCCGACCCCGAGGTCGAGGATCGCCGCCGTCTGGACCGAGGAGGCCGGTTACTTGTTCGGTGGAGAGGTCGGCTGCGGCCAGGACAACGGGGGCGGGTCCTGCGTGATCTCGGACATCCTGGCCTACCGCCTGGTCGAGACCGACCACCAAGAGGACGACGGATCGGACCCGATGGGGTACGATCCCTGGGCCAAGGCCACCATCGAGGAGACCCGGCCCGGCCACGTCGAGGGGGACGCAACGGAGAGCATGGACCCCGACGGGACGATCGTCTCCTACAGCTGGGACTGGGGCGATGGCACCGACCCAGCCACCGAACCCATCGCGGAGCACACCTACGACGAGCCCGGCACCTACGAGGTGTCCGTCAACGTCACCGACGACGACGGCCGTTACGACACGGTGGAGACCCTGGTCACCGTCGAGAACCTGTCGCCGACGGCCCGGTTCGACCGCCAGGGCGGGGGCCTGTCGCCCACGTTCGATGCCTCGAACGCCAGCGATCCCGACGGCGAGATCGCCAGCTACACGTGGTCGTGGGGCGATGGGACCGAGGACAGCCACGGCAAGATCGTCGACCACACCTTCGAGACCCAGGGCACCTACCAGGTGACCCTCACCGTGACCGACCAGGGGGGTGCCAGCGACCAGGCCACCCAGGCCGTCGACATCACCAAAGCCAACCTGGACCCTGATGCCCGCTTCGGCGTCCATGTCGACGACCTGGTCGTCAAGGCCAGCGCCTACACCGCCAGCGACGCCGACGGCCACATCACCGGGTACCGCTGGGACTGGGGTGACGGCACCCAGGCCCACGGCCAGCGCGCCAACCACACCTACGACCAGGCCGGCACCTACGAGGTCACCCTGACCGTCACCGACGACCAGGGTGCCACCGACACCGCCGAGAAGACCGTCGAGGCCACCGCCAAGCAGGTCCCGACAGGACCGACAGCCCGGTTCGACCTGGACGCCACCGGTCGGATGGTGAGCGTCGACGCCCAGGCCAGCTCGGGCGGCTCGGCAGAGATCCAAGGCTACACCTGGTCCTGGGGGGACGGGACAGCCACCAGCCAAGGCCTGACCTCCCTGCACACCTACGAGCGGACAGGCAGCTACATCGTCGAGTTGACCGTGACCAACGCCGACGGCCAGACCGACCGGGCCACCCGGTCCGTGGATGTCAGCAACCTGGACCCCCAGGCCCGTTTCGAGGTCACCACCGACGGGCTGACGGCCACCGTCGACGCCGACCAAGCTCGCGACCCCGACGGGGCCCTAAACGCCTACCGGTGGTCCTGGGGTGACGGCAGCCCCGTCGACCACGGCCCCACGGCCCATCACGCCTACCAGCGCGCTGGGGTCTACACCGTCACGCTGGTCGTCCAGGACCAGGACGATGCCACCGACCGGGTCGACCGCCGCATCGAGGTCGGGGGCCCATCGGCCAGCGGCAACGTGGGAGCTGACAGCGTCAGCCCGACCGGCCGGGAGGACCGGGCACCCCAGACGATCCACACCGGGTCTCCAGCCACGCCCACCGACAAGACGCCCCTGGGTTCGGCCATACCCTCGGAGGAGCCGGCCCAGGAGGCCCCCGGCCCACGCCTGCTGGTCACCGGGATAGGGGTGACCCTCGTCGCGATCGGCCTCGGCCACCCGGGCCGGGGTCGGCGAAAGGACTAAGCACCTGCCGTCAAGCTCCTCCCCGGGAGCATCATGCGAGGCGCTGGCAAGACCCTGCTCATCACTGCCCTGCTCTTGACCACCGGCTGCATCGGGGGCCTTGGCGACCTGGACGACGACGCCACCGAGGCCACCGACCAAGCGACCCCAGATCCTCAGGCTGTGGTCGATCACGCCCGCCAGCGCTTGGTCCAGGATCACGAGCACAACGTCCTCCACGAGGAGCACGTCGGCAGCATCGGGTTCCAACCCTCGGCGTTCCTCCCGGCCAGGGACAGCTACCCCGGCGACGAAGCCTACCACGAGATCGCCGTCAAGGGCGATCACGCCTACTTGACGTTCGGGCCGTCCAGCGGGTTCGTCAACCCGGGCGACGAGGCAGGCTTCTTCGTGTACGACGTCGGCGACCCGCACAACCCCGAGCACGTGGGCACCTGGGTTGGCCAACCCCTGGGCGACATCGAGCTGTCCGATGACGGCGCCTACGTGCTGGCCAGCACCCAGCGCAACGGGTACCCCTACCCGTACACGATCCACCAGGACGCTGGACCCCTGGGCCACGCACCAAGGGGCACGTTCATCGTGGACGTCACCGATCCGGCCGAGCCCCAGACGGTCAGCTTCGCACCCCTGCCGACCAACGGGCCGCATACCATCACATACACCCAGATGCCCGACGGGCGCGAGCTGGTGCTCCAGTCGACCTACGACATCCTGTTCACCAACTACCCGGAGGATGTCGGCCAGAACCCGGCGACCCAGAAGGTCGTCATCAGCGAGCTCGTGCGCGACGGGCCCGAGCCCCAGTTGGTCCCCCTGTCGACCTTCCAGAAGACCGTCGGGCCCGAGCAGGAAGCCAGCCACTTCCCCCACGATGCCACCGTCCACGTCGACCCGGACGACGACCGGGTGATCATGGACGTGGCCTACTGGGACTACGGCCTGGTCACCGTGGACATCACCGACCCGGCCAACCCGGCCGAGCTGGCCACCTTCAGCGACACCGGACCCTCGAACTACACCCAGACCCACCTGGTCCGCGTCTTCCCGGGCACCATCGACGGCAAGACCGTCGGCGTGCTCGAACCCGAGATCCCCACCGGCGATGACACCGGCCAGTTCACGTTCGTGGACCTCAGCGACCCGGCCGATCCCAAGAAGCTGGGCTACTGGTCCCTGCCAGGCGATCTCATCATCGACCAGCCCTTCGTCTTCAGTCCGCACAACTTCGACCTGGTCTGCGGGGCAAACGGTCAACCGGTCGCCGACGCCGAGGCCTACGGGGAGCCATGCGAGGACCCCACCGTCGTGGCCAGCCACTTCCACGGCGGCCTGTGGGCCCTGGACGCCAGCGACCCGGCCGACCCCCGACCCATCGGGTTCTTCTTCCCCGAGGTCGACCGTCAGGACCTGACCCCGGGCTACCCGTTCACCGGGTTCCCGACGGCCTTCGTCGTCGACGGGCACATCTTCGCACCGGAGATGATGACCGGCCTCCACACCCTGGAGCTCGACCGGATCAGCCACGAAGGCTGAGGCCCTGAGATCCAGGGGGCGTCCCACGCCGAGAGGGGGGGTGTCACCGGTCGCGGGGCACCGGAACGGTTTAGCCCCCCGGGCACGTCCTCCTCACTGAGGCAACAGGCCGGTGGCTTGCCCACCCGCCTGGAGGCATGAGGCCCAATGCAGCTCAGCAGCACCACGTTCGTCGTTCTCCTCGCGATCATCGTCTCCGTCCCCCCGATGGCTGTCCAGGCTGCCCACGGCGGCTCGGATCAGCACTACGGGGTCGGCGACATCCCCGAAGGATGCACGACCGAGAGCACCGGTTCGGTCCCGCATTTCACCGACGAGTGCTACCACATGCGTACCGACCTCAACAACCTGGACACGCCGGTCATCGACGTCCTGCTCGTCCCGCCGGCCAGCCCTCACGCGGAGCGAGATCTTCGGTTGATGCGGCAGGCCATCGAGATGTGGGACGCTGGCGTCCACCATCTGGCCCCCCAGCTGGACATGGACTGGCTGGCCGAGGGCGTCGAGTTCAACATCTTCGTCGACGACGACGAGTTCACCACGCATCCGGCCTGGGACCCCGAGATCGTCGTGGTCGCCGCCGACCCCGTGCTCGCTGGCGTCCAAGGGATCGGCATCGATCCCCTGGGTCTGGAGGGCCCGTGCAAGGGGGCCAACCCCCTGGCCAGCATCGAAGCCTGGGAAGAGCTTCCCGGCTTCGATAGCCACCACGACGGCCATAGCGGCACCTACGTCGAGGCGTGCGAGGGTGGTGGGACCACCTGCTACGCTGTCAACCTGGCCATCGACCCCGTCCCCGGCGTCGCCGACGACGTCCTGGGGATGAACATGTTCGATCTGGTGGCCCACGAGGTCGGGCACTGCCTCTCCGTCGGCCACGTCGGCGACGCAGGCGACCACACCGCCGAGACGGTGCCCCGGCCGGACATCATGTCCTACACGCCCCAGCCGCACTTCAAGTGCGTCTCGTCCCTGGACGTCGAGGCCCTGGCCCTGCGGATGAGCGAGTTCCTGCTCGACGAGCCGCTGGTCGCCAACCACGCCGACGGGCCCAACGGTGCCTTCCAGATCCAACACCCGGATGACCACTTCTACGCTTCCAGCACGGGCTTGGCGGCCGACTGCCCCCAGCCCACCCCGGGCCTGGACCAGGTCGGCGCCTCGGCCGAGTTCACGCCCGACGGGGAGCCGGCCCGGGTGCCCCCTGAGGTCGACATCACCTCCCACGAGGACCAGGAGCATGTGACCGCTGGCCCCGTGACCATCGCCGGGACCGTCTTCGAGCCCGAGAGCTCCGACGATGCCGACGGGGATGGCGTGGCCGACGGGGACGACAACTGTCCGGACGATGCCAACCCCTCCCAGGAGGACAGCGATGGGGATGGGATCGGCGACGCTTGTGACCCCTGGGATGGGCCCTTCCCCGTGCCCGGCGGTGAGATCACCGGTGGCATCACGATCTTCAGCGACCTGAACCCGGCCGTCGCCCACAACGAGCTGGCGTCCACCGGGACCGGGCTGGTCGGTGACCCCAAGCCCAAGTTCCTGGCCGAAGAACCGGTCACGTTCCAGAGCCGGTTCAGCGTGGACGGGACGGGCCTGGTCGAGGTCCCCGGGTCGACGTTCACCTGGCACCTCTTCGCCGAGGATGGCACCGTCGTCGACACCGTCCCCTGCACCACGACCTACGACAACTCCAGCGCTGGCCCCAGCGGGTTCGACTGTCCGGGGTCCACGACCATGCCCTCCGAGCCCGGGATCTACGTCGCAAGCGCGCGGTTGGATGGCACCGACCACTGGATCGCCGACGATCCTGCCCAGGACCCGGACCATCCGGGCCTCAAGAGCTTCGAGGTATTGCCCGCCTCGGCTCCCACCATGCCCCAGGCTGCCACGACCCACACGCAGACGGTCACCTTCGAGGATGACGGGGACCCTGTCAACACGTTCTACACCGAGGACTCGACCCTGGGTGTGACCCCTGTCGTCGGCCTGGACCGCAGCGAGACGTTCACCCTGCCGATCGAGCAGACCAGCGACGTGGTCATCCGGCTCGAGTGGAACAGCACCGTGGGTGGCGACGACCTGGATCTCTACGTCACCGGCGACGCCGAGAACGCGTCCACCGCGTTCAACGCGATGACCACCCCGTCCGAGCAGGTCGCCTTCGAAGCCCTTGAGCCGGGCGAGCTCACGATCCGGGTCGACCCGTACCAGATCAACGACCCGGTGTTCGGTGCCACTTACACCTTGGTGGCAGAGATCGCGCCCCTGACGACGGACAGCGACGGTGACGGTGTCGACGATAGCCAGGACGCCTGTCCCGATGACCCGGGCCCAGCCCCGCACGGCTGCCCCGACAGCGACGGGGATGGGGTCCACGATGGCGACGACCTCTGCCCAGGGACCGAGCCCGGGACCGACGTGGATGACGATGGATGCGACACCAGCGAGCGCGTGGAGATCCTGGTCGACGGGACCCTGATGGCCACCGAGGCCGTCGACGGTGCCGGCGGTGACACCTTCAGCCAGACCGTCGACCTCTCCGGGCTGTCGGGTCCGGTGGACGTCACGGTCACCTGGTACCGCGGAACCACGTTCCGGGACGCCCAGACCTTGCAGCTCGTCGTGGACTGAGGCGGGCCCCTAGGTCCGACCCGGGGCCTGGATCATCCCGTGTCCGGGGCCACTCTGTCCCAGGCTGGCCCTAGGACCGTCAGGATGCCGACCGACCGTCGCTACGTCGGTGCGCGGCGGGCCTGACGCTGGGGTTGATAGCCCAGGCTGGAGGATGGACCGAGGATGCGTTGGCCGAGCTCGACCATGGATCCAGAACCTTTGCGCGGCGCCAGCCGTGGCGCCCTTGGCAGCCGTCCAAGGGCTAGGCCCGGCTCGTGACCCCGCCCTCACCGATGATATCCGGCGCGAAGTGCAGGCCGAGCACACCGACAGCACCGCTGCTGTACAGGACACCGTCGTGCAGGACCACGTCCCACGTGTTCATGTCGGTCTCGTTGTAGAACGCCAGGGTCTCGGGTGTCGCTTGGGTCGCGGGGGTCGAGACGTCGACGATCCACACGCCCAGGTCGTAGTGGGCCATGTAGACCCGGCCCTCCTCGAGCTGGAGGTTGTGGGTGCTGGTGATCTCCTCGTCGGGGACCAGGTCCCGGCCCGAGTGATCCATGACCGGGTTGACCCACTCACCGACCAGCTCGATGTCGGACGGGTCCGTGGTATCCCAGACGTAGAGCACCGGCTTCTCGGAGCCCTGGGCGTAGTAGGTACCTCCGACCACGCCGAAGCCCACCTCGACGCTGCCCACGGTGATCCGCCGGTCGCCGATCCACCCGGTGGCCACGGTGTGCAGGTTGCCGGCCTCGTTCTCGCCGAAGTCGGCCCAGCTGCCGACCTCCTCGGGGCTGGTCGGGTCGGTGATGTCGACCACGCGAAGACCGGCGTCCCAGGCGGCCACGTACATCAGCACGGTGCCGTCGTCCTCCTCCATGGCGATCATGTCGTGCAGCCAGCCCTGGGGGTTGTAGAGGGCGCCGATCCGGTTCGGGTCGCGGTCCTGGGCCAGCTGACCCGGCGTGTACCGGGCGACCTCGGTGAGCTCGCCGGTGCTGTCGTCGAAGGTGTGGATGACCACATCCGGTCCGGCGGCCGCCAGGACCAGGCCCTCACCGCCGCTGGTCTCCAGGAAGGTGACCATGTGCGGGCCGCGGTTGGGCCCGACCGGTTCGAAGCTGGCCTGCTCCGGCGAGGTCTTGTCGCTGGTGTCGAGGACGTAGATGCCGCCGGTCAAGGGCCCGTTGCCGCCGAGCTCGTCGGTGCTTGCCTCGGTGTCGTCGCCGACGAAGGCCCACCGTGCGTCGTCGCTGAACTTGACATCGACCGGGGAGGCTGCCCCGGACCACTGGCCCACGGGCTCGGTCTTGTTGGGATCGCTGATGTCTAAGATCCGGATCTGGTTGCCTTGGTCGACGACCAGGTAGCCGTCTGCGACGTCGGCCTCTTGGCCGCCGCCCTCGCGCCACTCGGACACGAGGTCGACGTTGGCCTGGCGCTCGCCGGCCTCCAGGGCCTCGAGGGGATCGTCCAGGTCCTCCATACCTGGCGGTGCGTCGGTCGTCTCGATGCTCTCGTCCCCGCCACCGATGCAGCCGGCCATCACCGATCCGAGCAGGATCAGGGCCAGCAACGCGCTCGCTCGCATCGATCCACGGGAGACCTGGGTGCATATAAGCCTTCTTGGCTCCCGGGGGGCCAAGTCTGGGCCCCGACGACCACGCCTGGCGCGTTGGACCTGGTGGAACCTGGGGAGAGATGGATACAGCCAAGGCCCGAGGACCGCCTGCCAGGTCCATGGCGGCGGGGGTCGGCAGATCGGGCGCGCTGGGAGCCTTCCTGGTCCACCTGTGGCACCTGGCCCGGCCGGAGATCTGGATGGTCTCGGTGGTGCCCACCTACGTCGGCTGGGTGCTGGCCACCGGCCAGCTCGTCCCCGCCCTGGAGGCCTGGACCGGTTTCTGGCAGACCGCGGTCACCCAGGGCGCGACCACGGACCTGTTCCTTGCCACGCTGGGACAGGCCGCCGTGGCCAGCGCCGATCTGCTGGTCGCTTTGGCCGTCATGGGGCCCCTCTTGGGGACGGCCACCCTGTTCATCAACGACGTCCACGACCTGCCCGGCGACCGGGTCAACCCCCGCAAGCAGGCAAGCCCCCTGCTCCAAGGTCACCTCCGAAGGTCCACCGTCCGCGTCCTGGCCTACGCCCTGGCCGCCGCGGGCCTGATCCTGGCGATCTGGATCGGTTGGACGTTCGGCCTGTTGGCCGCGGGTGCCGTCGGCTTGGCCTGGGCCTACAGCGTTCCGCCGGTCCGTCTCAAGACCCGGCCCGGGGGCGATGTGGCGGTCAACGCCGTCGGGATCGGCGTCATCGCCGCCCTGGCCGGATGGTCGGTGGCACGGCCCCTGGCCGGCTTCCCTTTCGAGCTGCTCCCGCAAGGCATCCTGGTGGGCATCGCGGTCTACGTGCCCACGACCCTGGTCGACCACCAGGCCGACCTGGAGGTCGGCTACACGACCCTGGCCACCCATCTGGGGCCCGAGCGGGCCTACCGGATCGGCTGGTGGGCCTGGGTGGGCGCCAACCTGGGCGCCGTCCTGCTGGCGTGGAACGCCTGGACGATCCCCAGGGCCATGCTGCCCTTGTTGGTCGTCTTCTGCCCGCTGCTCCTCTTCGAGTACCACCGGTTGATCGGGCAAGCCGACGACGCCGAGGCCATGGTCGAAGGCATCGTGATCACCAGCTTGACCTTCCTGGTCGTCAACGCCTGCTTCGGCCTGATGTACACGGGCCTCTGGCGGGTGTGATCCCGGCGCTGGGCCAAGGCAGGGCCCCAAAGCCTTTGCCGCGCCGCGGAGCTCAGGGACCGGGGTCGAGGATGACCATCGGGAGGCTCGTGGTGTGCGTGCTGCTGGTGACCGCCCCGCTGGCCGGCTGCCTCGGCCAGGAGAGCCAGGGCAACCCGGCCGGCGAGGCCGGCCAACCCACCGACGACCCCACGCTGGCCACAGACAGCCTGCAGGCGCCCACCTGGTCGATCGGGGATCATTGGACCTACACGAGCCAGGGCTTCGGGGAGACCACCTGGGTCGTCACCGGTGACCAAGGTGGCGACTGGATCGTCGACACCACCAACCTTGAGACGGCCTTCGTGCACGCCCGGGAGGACATCAGCTTCCTCGGGGAGCGACGCAAAGGCGACCTGGCCGGCAGCCAGGGCGACACGCGGGTGACCTACTTCGACTGGCCGCTGGAGGAGAACAAGACCTGGACGACCACGTGGGACGGCGTCCAGCGGGAGATCACCGTCGACCGCGTCGACGACGGGGTCGCCGAGCTCACCGCCAGACAGGAGGGCCGGGTGGCCGTCGAGTACACCTACGACAGCCGGGCCGGCCACTTCCAAGGGTTCACCTTCTTCGATGAGAACGGGACAGAGACGATCGACGCCGAGCTGACGGCGAGCGGCTCCGGGTTCCAGGGGACCGCCGTCCGCTGGGATCTGACCACCGCCTTGGATCTCGAGGGCACCTTCGGCGTCCAACCGGTCTCCGAGGGCGGCTCGTTCGAGGTCCCCGAAGGGGCCACCGACCTCTGGCTGGGCCTCACCATCCGGTGCCCCAGCGGTGCCTACGAGTTCGGGTTCGGCGGGAACGGCTCCGGCTACAACGACCAGGACCCATGCCCGGCCGAAGCCGACGTGGCCGAACCCGTCGTCGAGGACCCCGGCCCCGGCATGTACAGCGGTGGCTTGACCGCCGCCTCACCGGACGGGGAGGGCAGCTACGAGATCGTGCTCTACACCCGGACCCTCCAGGAGATCGCGGTCGGGGACGGCTGATCCCCAGGGGGCAACGTCCAGGGGGCCGGTCGGTACCGGGGGTCTCGTGCCGCGGGGATACAGGCCGGGGCGGACCGACAGGCTTGAAGGGGCGGCTGTTGCTTCCCCGGCGATGCGACCGGTCCCAGCGCTCCTGCTCCTCCTTACCCTCGTCGCCGTGGCGATCCCGGTGGCCTCCCAGAGCTTCCTGCGGCCCGGCGGGGTGAGCCTCGAGCTCTCCGCGGGCGAGACCAAGGAGGCAGCCTACACCGTCCGCAACGCGGTCAACGCGACCCAGTCCGGGTTCGCCCGCGTCCAGGGAAGCGTGGCCGACGGGGCCACCGTGACCCCTGCCGAGTTCCGGTTGGCTCCCCAGGGCAGCCAGACGTTGACGGTCGCTGTGGAGGCCAACCAGCTGGAACGAGGGAGCCACGACGGGCAGCTCCACGTCGTCCTGGTCGATCCCGAGACCGGCCAGACCCAGAGCCTGAGGGCCAACCTCTCTGCCGTCGTCCCGGCCCCGGCCCTCCTCTTCGGCACGTGGGAGAACCCGCTGCCGGCGCCCATGGACAACGTCTACGGCCTCGTGGCCCTGGAGACCATCGTCTGGATCGCCGGCGCGTACGCTGTCCAACGGATCGCGGCTGCGGGGACGCGGACCATGATGGGCCGGTCGCCCCGGTGGCTCAAGCAGGAGGTCAGCGGACGGTTCACCGCGCCGTTGTTCCTGCTCATCGTCCTCCTGGGGCTACGGGAGGCCTGGCGCTTTGCCCCGCCCGGCGGGTTGGCCGACGGGTTCCGGGGGTTCTTCGGCGTCCTGATCGTGCTCACGGGGGCGTTCCTGGCCTACCGGCTGCTGGACTCGATCCTGGTCTACCTCAAGGAGCAAGTGGCTCCTCGGACGCAGACCAAGTGGGACGATGTGATCATCCCCGTGGCCCGCAAGGTCACCGTGGCGGTGCTCGGCGCCTTCGCGTTCTTCTACGCCCTGCAGGGCTTGGGCGTGAACCTGGGCGTCCTCGTCGCCGGGGGCCTGGTGGTGGGGCTCGTCCTGTCTAACTAGCTGGGGCCCACGCTCCAGAACCTCTTCTCGGGCCTCTTCATCATGATCGACCGGCCGTTCACCGAGGGCCAGGATGTCCGGCTGGACACCGGCGAGGTGTGCCGCGTCGAGAAGATCGGGTTGCGGAGCACGCATCTGTACTTCTACCGCAACCACGAGTACATCGTGGCCCCCAACAAGGACATGGAGAACACCCGGATCGTCAACCTGAATTTCCCGGACACCAAGTACCGGATCCACGTGCCCGTCGGCGTGGCCTACGGGTCCCCGGTGGAGACCGTCAAGCGGTTGCTCTTGGAGGTCGCCGATGGGCACCCGGAGATCTACACCGACGAGGAGGCCCAGTCCCGGGTGTTCTTCGACGAGTTCGGGGACTCGGCCCTCCTGTTCCGCTTGGCGGTGTACGTGACCAGCGCGGCCGAGCGGTTCCGCATCGCCAGCGAGCTCCGGGATGCCATCGACGAGGCCTTCCGCGAGCACGGGATCACCATCGCCTTCCCCCAGCGCACGGTCTGGCTCAACGAGGTCGACCAGCGGGCCGATCAGGCCGACCCCGGGCCCGGCCAGGGCGGCCAGGGAACCCCGTCACCGGATCAGGACGAGCCCGACACGCAAGGATAGGCGCCGGCTCCCGGGGTCTAGGGCGGCCTGGGTCCCCGGGTCCTAGGCGTCGCTGGTCAACGCCGGGTCGCCCGCCGTATCCCCGGTGTAGTGCAGCACGTGCAGGCCCGTGTACCTGTCGGCGGTCAGGATGTAGCCGTCGACTACGTTGATGTCCCAGGGGGCCGGGATCCCCATGGGGTAGGTCTCCCGGTCGTAGAGGGTCACGTCGTGGGTGTGGGGTAGGTGGACGCCCAGGATCTCGCTGGCGTCCGGGGCCCCGCCCCCGTTGGCCAGGATCGTGGCCAGGTCGAGGACCCAGATCCCGTTGTGGTTGTAGGTCATGTAGATCTTGCCGTCGACCAGTTGGAACTGGTGGGTGGTCATCAAGAGGCCCTGGCTGGTGTGCCCGCCAGGGTTGGTCCACTCGGCGACCAGCTCGGGGTTCGACCAGTCGGTCACATCCAGCACCCAGATCGCCGGCAGGATGTCGGACAGGGTCTCGGGGGTGACCACCAGGTAGCGCGTGTCATCGATGGTGGTCAGCTGGGCCGAGTGCACGTAGCCCTGGTAGTGCTCGGCCCCGTCGCCGGCCCAACGGACCAGCTCCTGGGGCGCGTTGGGGGTGGAGACGTCCAGCACGGCTACACCCAGGTCCCAGTGGCTGGCGGTCAGCACGGGGTCGCCGGTGAGCGGGTCCTCCTGGAAGGTCATGTCGTGGGGGGTGGCCCCGGTGGGGTTCTGCTTCTCGGCCACCGTGTCCACCCCGGTCTGGCCGAAGGGCCAGTAGGTGCCCGCCGGGATCAGCTCGGCGGTGGGGGAGCGGACGAACTGGAAGGTCGTCAGGCTCTGGTTGATGCAGTGGACCCACTCCTGGCCGTCGACCTCGGCGATGGACAGCATGTGGCACCCGTAGGCCTCGACCGGCTGGAAGCCGACCATGGCCGGCGCCGACGGATCGCTGATGTCCCAGATCATGATCCCGTTGCGGGCCGTGTAGGTGCCATCCGTCAGGCCGTCGGGGCTCGGGATGCCGCCCACGCGTCCGGTGGTGACCTGCTGGGTGGCCAACAGCGCGTACTGGCCGTCCTCGGTGAGCTTGACGTCCACGGCGTAGGCGTGGGGGGCCTCGGCGCGGCCCAGGACCTCGGGCTGGCTGGGATCGCTGGTGTCCACGAGCACGAACCCGGGTGTGCTGCCCTGGCCGACGATGGCCACAGCGGTCAACCCGGCCCGGGTGTCGATCTCACCCAGGTAGGAGTAGGCGGTCTCCTCACCCAGTTGATCGTGGGCGATGGCTTCCATGGTCGGCGAGCTCTCGTGGTGGGCCTCCGGGTCCTCGTGGTCGTGCTCGTCGACGATGAAGTCCTCGAAGGTCCACCCCGTCTGATCGGCCAGGTCGTCGTCGCCGGTGCCGGTCGTGTCGTCGCCCAGGCAACCGGCCAGAGCGGTGGTCACCATCAACAGGCCCAACAGGGCCGCGCGCGTGCTCCGCATGGCCGTCCAGTGGGCACACCTGTTCAAAACCGTTGCTGTGCCGGACCTAGTAGGGTCACCCGGAGCGAATGGGGATCGAGGGCCAGGGGGGTCGGCGCAAGACAGGAGCCGATCCGGGTGGGTGGTCACGACCGAGGCCCGATCTTGGGCGGGTCCCGGTTGGCCTGCCGGTAGGCTTTCGAGCGCTCCCAGAGCTCGTCGAGCTCGTCGTCGGCCAGGGCCTCCTCGACGTGGGCGAACAGCTCGCGCTCCTCGAACCGGGCATGGTCGTGGAGGCGCTGGCCGATCCGTGCCAGGAGGTCCTCGAAGGAGTCACCGGCGTCCACCTTGGCCGCAAGGCTTGGCACCTTGTCCCGGAACCAGGCGTGATCCTCGAGCATGCGGCCCGTGCGCCGGTCCTTGCCGATGGCCACGTGGCGACCGTAGATCGGCAGGATGACCTCTTCCTCCTCCCGGAAGTGCCAGGCCAGCTCGTCGTCCCACGCGTCGAGCATGCGCTTGGCAGCCTGCTCGGGGGTGCGACCCATCTCGTGCCCGGTCAACGATCGATCGATGAACTGGGCCAGGCTGAGCGCGTCGAAGTGGTCCCGGGAGAGATCCTGGAGGGCAGGGTGGCGTTCCATGGTACCAGCCGTGGATCACGAAGGCACCGGGGCACGAAGGGTTTGGTGGTCGGTCGGCGGGACCCTCAGGTCCCCTCCAGGTCGGCTGTCCCGGCGTCACGTCGGTACGGCAGCGGGCGATAGGGCCTGCCGGTCGCATGGCTCCAAGGGTGCTTCTCCGACCGTCACGCCCCGTGTCACCGTGAGGTTCAAGGCCTCTCGGGGGTATGCCTCCCGCATGGGGGCAGCCACCCGAGCCGTCCTGTTGATCATAGCGCTTCTGACCATCTCCTTCTCCACCCTCCCGGGGGCCTTGGCCACCGAGGAGACGGTGGAAACCCCGGATGGGACCTACTACGTCTCCGAGGATCATACCGTCACCCCCCCAGGCATCGACCCTCGGGGCGGCTCCCAGACCTGTCTGGCCGGTAACACCTGCGTCATCGCCCCAAGCGTCGAGGGCGGACAGGCCGACGTCACCCTCTCCATCTGGGAGGAGACCAACGGGTGCCAGGGTCTCCAGGAGGAGGCGACCACGTGCCCGGACACCGGTGCTCAGCCAACCGGAGGTTGTCCCGGGGTTCGTGGAAGTTGAGGTGGGGGTCCTCCACCCGGATCGGCTCGTGTGAGACGCTCCGGGAGACCGCCAAGTCTCACGGGAGGACC
>CAZBKU010000032.1:0-8748 GCA_964492585.1 uncultured Thermoplasmatales archaeon
CGCTGACCGTCTGGATCGGTGCTGCCGCCATCCGCGTGGGGGCCCCGTGATGGCCGTCGACCTTGTCCGCACCCTCTCGGCGCTCGCGCTGATCGCAGGCCTCCTGTTGGCCCCGATCGAGGCCCGCCTGGACGTCGACCGTGGCTTCGGTGCCGACGTCGTCGGCGACCAGGAGGCCTACCTGGCCGTGGCCACGCTCTCCCCCACGCTGGACGCGACCAACAGCTACGAGGACGACGCCGTGACCGTGACCAACAACAACGCCGACGGGACCAGCCTGGAGGTCACCGTCACCTCCGACGATGCCCGGTTCGAGGTGACCGGGGCCAGCTTCACCCTGTCGGCCGGGGCCTCGGACACCGCCCGGATCAGCGACACGAGCACCGACCATGCCACCGGCACCTACAGCGTGGAGCTGACCGTCACCGGCCAGGTCTCAAGCTCGGGCTCGGAGCTGGGCCAGCAGCAGCTGACCCGAACCATCACCGTGGAGGTGACCTGATCGTGGAGACCACCACCCTGCTCAACATCGGCGCCATCGCCCTGCTCGTGACCGGCGGCTTCCTTGGCCTGGCCTGGTACGAGGACCGCGGGACCCAGACCGAGCAGGTCGGCCACGAGCGTCTCGGCCTTGCCCTCTCGGCACCGGCCACCCACGCCAAGGGCCCCTGGCAGGCGACCACGGTCTTCACCGACGCCTCGGCCGGCATCCCGCTCCAGGTCGCACCCGACGCCACCCTCGAGGCCCGGCACACCACAGGCGGTGTCGTCGAGGTCCTCGACCACCGGTGGACGGCGACCCTCCACCTCGAGCAGAAGGGCGACGGTGCCCGGCCCTGGTGGACCGTCGAGGAACCGGTCCCCCTGGACACCAGCACGGACCAGGCCACCGCCACGATGGAGCTTCCCCTGGCCGAGATCGCCGACCGGGCCTTGACCCTTCAGAACCAGAGCGGCATGCCCGGCCGCCTGGACGTCAAGGTGACCGTCACCCACCAGGCCAACGCGACCGTCCTGGCCGGCCCCCAGGCCTCCGAGCTCACCAGCACCCTCCGCCTGGATCCCAGGGAGGGCTACCTGATCCCCGAGCCCAGGGAGGACAGCCAGACCTACAGCCAGGTCACCGCCAGCCAGCCGCCCTGGACCGCCGGCGGCACCGTCCTGGCCGGTTTGCTCACCGCCGGGATCGCCCAGGTCCAACGGGTCCGGGCGCCGCCCTGGCAGCGGGCCCGCGGTGTCACCACCGTGGAGGTCCAGGGTCACGTGCCGACACACGGTCCGCTCACAGGCATCGACCAGCTGCTGGCCACGGCCCGCGACCAGGGCGCCCCGGTCCTGGTCGACACAGCCAGCGGCTGGGCCTCCCTGGAGGGTCCCGTCGAACTCCGGGCCAGGCTTGGGACCGACGGGGCGACCGGGACCGGTGCTGGGTCGAGCAACGGCCACGCCCACGGCCGGACCAACGGCCAAGGTGAGGTCGAGGAGGTCGACGACGTCGACGGTGCACAGCCGGCAGACCGAGACACCGAGACCAACGGCCCGACCACCGACGAGTGACGGCACCAGGCCCCAGCACAGCTTCGCCTGTGTCGAGGATCGACCCCCCGTGCACGTCGCCCTCCCCGGCGCCTTGGCCGACCCTGACGCCTCGGCCTACCCTGACGACGTCTCTTCTTGTCGGGTTCCAGCGGCCTCCCACAGCACCTCGAAGAGCAGACGGGCAGGCCCCACCAACCCGGCGGCATCGCTCTTCACAGCCACGTCCCCCTCGATCCTGACCTGGTCCGCGGCGTCCATGACCAGCCACTGGATGGCCTCCCGGCCGTCGACGATGACCACGTGGACCGGGGGCTCGTGGCCCATGCGCCGGACCTCGAGCCCCCCGATGTCCGGCAGGCCCCCCTGGCCACCGTCGCTCTCGTCCGCGTCCTGGCTGGCGACGTCGTCCTGTTCCCCGGCCTCGCCCGGGCCCTGCTGGTCCCCGACCTGCCACTCGGGCGGGACCAGGCACCGGGCCGTGACCCCAGCCTCCAGGCGCTCGGCCAAGGCCTGCCAGGCCGCATGGACGACAGGCGTGGACGAGGAGGTGGCCGCGTGGTTGCTGGCGACGTGGACCGTCTCCTCGGCGCGCTCGACCAGCTTGATCAGCGACCGGTAGATCGGTAGGCGTCCCTCGAGCAGGGTCCAGTTGGCGGCCTTGGGACCCTTGGCGCCCTGGCCGATCTCGAGCAGGCGAGGCAGCAGGTCGTCGCGCAGGTCCTCGACCCGCATCTCCTCCCGCTGGAGCTGGGAGATCCGTCCCTCGAAGAGGCGTTCGGGCGGGGAGGCCTCGAAGATCCTGGGGTGTCCGACGTGGACCACCACCCAGCCCTCCTCGACCAGCGTGTCCAGGATCCTGTAGGTCCGGCCCCGGCTGAACCCGGTCAGGTTGGCGGCCGTGCTGGCGCGGGCCGGGCCGTTCTCGAGGAGGGCCACGTAGACCTTGGCTTCCTCGGAGCCCAGGCCCAGGTCCTCCATCGTGCTGGCCAGCGCTTCCAGGTCCTCGGTCATACCTCTCTCCCACTCGCGGCGATACGGCCCTAAGATGTTCGGATAGCTTGGTGGGACAAGAGGTTTGGCATACGGGCCTCCCTGTAGGCCTGGATAACCCTAGCCTCTTCGTGGCTGAGGATCCCCGGACGGCTGGCCCGGTTGGATCACTTCGCCGGCCCGTGGCCCGCAAGGCCTTGGTCGTCGGTCGAGCCCGTCGTCGGTGGGATCGGCAGGGTGAGGGTGAACGTGCTCCCGTGGCCTGACCCGGGGCTCCTGGCGGTCAACCGGCCGCCGTGGGCCCCGGCCAGGAGCTGTGCGATGTGGAGGCCCAGGCCGGTGCCGCCCTTGGCGCCCTCGACGGCCTGGTGGGCTCGCGCGTAGGGCTCGAAGATCCTCGAGAGGTCCTCCTCGGCCAGGCCGAGACCGGTGTCGCAGACCCGGACAGAGGCCAGCCCGTCGGTCTGACCCACCACCACGCGCACCCGGCCACCGGGGGGTGTGTAGCTGACGGCGTTGGACAGCAGGTTGGACAGGATCTGGGCCAGGCGGTCCGGGTCGGCCTCGAGCCAGGGGGTCGCCTCGACGTGGACGGTCAGCGCCACGTCGCGGGCTTGGGCCTCCGGCCGGTGGCGCTGGATCTCTTGCTCGACGAACTGGTCGAGCTGGAGCCTCTGGGTCTGGAGGTCCAGGCGGCCATCCCGGGCCCGGGTGCTGTCCCGGAGGTCCGAGATCAGCCGCTTGCACCGGCCAAGGTCCTCGATGGTCCTCTCGATCAGCGCTCGCTCGTCGGCCTCCAGCCGGTCGGCGGCCGAAGCCTGCAGGGTGTGGAGCTGGAAGCCCATGGAGGTCACCGGCGAGGACAGCTCGTGGACGGCCGAGTCGATCATCTCTCGTGCCGCTTCGGCCTCTTGGCGAAGGTGTGCCACCTCGCCGTGGTCCGCGCGTGTGTCCGTGTCGGCGCGTCGGCCCCTCGAGCGGGAGATCAGGCGTGGGCCGACGACAGCCCCGCTCCAGAGCGCCAACCCCAGGAGGCCGACAGCACCGATCGCGGGGAGGCGGTCGGCCAGGAACGAGGACCCCATATCGACCGGGAGGTCGACGACCTGGAGCCCCCAGAGGATGAGAAGGAGGGAGAGGGCGAAGATGACCGAGGGCGCGCGCCACGCTACGGCGCGCCGGTCCGACGCCGTGGCCTGCGGGCCGATGTCCTGGCTCACGGAGAGGCACCTCGTCTCATCGGGCCACCGATGGCGGTGGGGGGTCCATCACGAGCCGATGATCGTGGCTGCAGGGGGTTAGACCTACGCTGAGGACCTGTTGTCCGCTGCGACCGACAGGGCCTGTCACCGCGCGGACATGGCTGGCGTCGACCCTTGCTGGCGGCTCGGACCGATCCCGATGTCGGCCTCGGGGGTCGAGGCGGCCAGCGCGGGCTCAGCCGACCTCGCCCGGGTCCCGGCGTGGCGGAAGGATCGGCAGGCGCAGGCTGACCGTGGTCCCGCGACGGTCTCCCGAGGTGCCCGCGCTCAGGGTGCCGCCGTGATCCTCGGCCAGTCGCTGCGCCGTTGCGAGCCCCAGGTCCCCTGCATCGGTGCCTGGTCTGGTGTCCGGCTCGGTGATCTGCACGTGGGCGACCCCGTCGATCGCGGTCACGGTCACCCGGACGTGGCCGCCACCGGGGGTCTGCCCGATCGCGTGGGAGAGGACCTCGGTGAAGGCCTGGGCCAGCCGATCCGGGTCGGCCAGGACCGGGGGGTCCTGCAGGACGACCACGGAGAGTTCGACGCCGGCGGCCTGCGCCTGGCTCCGGGAACACCCGACCGTCCGCCGGACGAGCCGGCCGAGATCGACGGGCTGGGGGACCAGACAGTGGGGACCGTCGTAGGGTCGCGTCTCCGCGGACGGCTCGAGCCGCTCGGCTGAGGACCAGGGGGGATCCTCAGCGAGCCCGGCGTCCCGGCCGAGGATGGCGGGGATCTCCTCGGTGCAGGGTCGCGCCCCCGTCAGGGATCCAAGCTGGAGCCGGTCGCGGGTCTGCATCACGGCGCCGGCGGTGTAGGCGGCACCCAGGCCGACGACGAGGACCGTCGTGGCCGCCGACCACGGGGTGGCCGTCCCGTCCAAGCTCGGGATGGCGGCAAGCATCACGCCGGCACCCAACACGAGCAGGGGCACGAGCAGGACCGACGCTCGAAGGGGTTGTCGACCGGGGGCGGGTGGGGTGCGGGTCAGGTTCTGATCCATCGTGTCGTACCTCGTCTAGCCGGACGCGTCGGCTACACGCTCACCTCGTCGTCCAAGGGGGTTAGACCTACGCCGGGGGCCTGTCGTCCACGGTGGGCAACACCCGGTCCTCGACGGGCCCCTCGGCCGCGCAGGCCGGCCAAGCTCTCTTGCCCGCGTCCATCCACCCACCCACGCCCGGGTTCCAACCCAACCGTTATGCCGGTCGCTCGGGTTCCCCTACGCGATGGTCACCGAGCCGATCCGAGTCCTGGTAGCGGGTGCGACAGGTAACCAAGGCGGCGCCGTCGCGCGCCACCTCGTCGAGTTCGAGGGTGACGTGGGGATCGAGGTCTTCGGGTTGACCCGGGACCCGGCCAGCCCGGCAGCCCAGGGCCTGGCCGCCCAGGGCGTCGAGCTGGTCGAGGGCGACCTGGAGGACCCCTCCACCCTGGAGCCCCTGGTCGCCGACGTCGACGCCGTGTTCGGCATCGCGAACTTCTGGACGCTTGGCTACGAGCGCCAGGTCACCCAGGTCACCAACCTGGCCGAGGCCTCCGCCGAGGCCGAGGAGGAGCACTTCGTGGCCAGCGGTGTGGGCAGTTGCCGGGAGGACACCGGCATCCCGCACTTCGAGTCGGTGGCCGAGATCGAGGAGAACATCGAGGCCCTGGACCTGCCCCACACGTTCCTGCGCCCGGTCTTCTTCATGCAGAACTTCGAGGGCATGGTCGAGGACATCCTCGGCGGCACCATCGCCATGCCCCTGACCGAGGGGACCAGCCTGCAGATGGTCGACGTCGAGGACGTCGGCCAGGCCGCTGCCCGTGTGTTCGCCGACCGGGAGAGCTTCCTTGCCCAGGGCATCGAGCTGGCCGGCGACGAGATGACCCTGAGCGAGATGGCCGAGACCTTCTCCAAGGTCAGCGGTCGCGACATCGAGCCCTACCACGTGCCCATCGAGGATGCCCGCGAGCAGATGGGCGACGAGTGGGCCGACATGTGCGACTGGTTCAACCGCGTGGGCTACATGGCCGACATCCCGGCCCTGGGCAAGCGCCTGGGCTTCCCGCTGACGACCCTGAACGAGTACCTGGTCCGCGAGGGCTGGGACCAGCCGGCCTCCAAGTCCCCCACCGCCACGCCCGGCTGGATCAAGGCGATGCAGTAGGTGGCCGCGGCAGGGACCAGGGGAGGACCGCCCGCTCTCGGGCCCGGTTCCGACTCCGATGGCCGACCGGGTCGCTGCTTGCGGAGGGTGTCGATGCACCACCGGGCCTAGCCGGAGGCATGGAGGCTTCCGTTGCACCCCTTCCGGGGCGACCTTGCAGATCGATGCCAGCACGCGTCTCGGGGTCGACCTTGGTCTGGCAGCCCCTCCTAGGGCCACCCGAAGCGGATGGAAGAGCGAGACAGGGAGAGACACCAACGATCGCTGACGATCGGAGGACCTCGATCACGCTGAGCCAAGAGGTGAAGGATGAGCTTGAGGCCCTCGAACCTGGGTCCCTGGCCTGGGATGAGGACCTTCATCTCCTTGTGGCGAGCATCGATCCCGACCGGTTCGAGGGGGCGCTCGAAGCGTTCTTCCCGTCGGAGTACGAAGCGTCCGTGCGTCGTCCTCGCGAACGTTACGCGAAGGCCCGGTCTGATCCAAGCATCTTGCTCGATGCCGACGAAGCCAGGCGGCGCGTCCGGGACCTACGAGACGACAGATGACCCTCCTGCTCCGGGGGATCCCCCTGGGCCCAGGTGACCCGAGCGACGAGGCCCGGTACGTTCCACACGTCGTCTCTGGGTTGGGTGACCAACCCGACGCCGAAGCGCTGATGGACGAACGTGGGTCCGTGCTAGGTCGCGACCCCTTCGGCCCGCCTGGACGCCGGGCCAGCGAACGTCGTGAGCGGTTCCGTAGAACCCTCGATGGCCAAGCCACCACCTTCTGCACACCCGACCTACACACGCCAGCGTCCACGACACCCGGCTCCCCTTCCCCCGAACCCGTCGCACCACCGCGACCGCGTCGGTCCCGGCCCACCTCGCCACGCCATCCCAGACCACCGGGGGTGAGACCCAGGGGTTTATGTACGTCCCCCTGGTAAGCGGGGCCCCGTCCCAACCGGTCGAGCCCACCGGATCCCACCCCACCGTCCTACACGAACGGATCCCCGCGCGCTCCCACCGGCGACCGGCGGACCCCAACCGATCAAGGAGATCGACGTGACCGAGGACCTCCAACCGTTCGTCCGAGACCTCTTGGACCAGGCCATCGAGGACCGTGACCTCGAACCGGCCGTGGTCGAGGAGCTGCTCGACCGCGCCAAGCGTGAAGAAGGCCACAGGCTCGAGGAGAGCGTCCGTCGGATCCTGCGGAGGGCCTGACGTGCGCATCCAGCTCAAGCGCCTGACCTTCGACGGTGTCGGCCCCTTCCGCCAGGAGGAGGTCTTCGAGCTCCCTGGCGACGGCGTCACCTACGTCTACGCGCCCAACGGCCACGGCAAGACGTCCACCATCGACCTGGTCCGCTGGCTGATCCGCGGTCCCCTGGCCATCGAGAAGGACGAGTTCCGGTCGTTGATGTCCGAGGAAGAGAAGAACGTCATCAACCACCACCGCTTCAGGAACATGGAGGGTGGCCGGGCCGAGGCGATCCTCGACGTCGAAGGCAAGGGCCGCTACCGCGTCGAGCGGAGGATCGAGTGGTCGACCTCGCCGGAGAGCGAGCTGACCGTCGAGGAGGACCAGGACGGCACATGGGTCGAGCTCGACGAGCCCGACGTCTTCCTCTCTTCCCTGCTCCCCCACGAGCGGTTGGGCTTCAACCTGCTCACCGGCGAGCACGTGAAAGAGTTCGTCGAGGAGCTCTCCGGTCCCGTCGTCAAACGCTCGGTCGAGCGCCTGCTCCAGAACCCGGAGCTGGTCAGCCTCCACGACTGCCTCAAGGAGATCGTCGACGGGTTGGAGAAGGAGGCCGCCGCCGAGGACCGCGTCAAGCGACGACGCCTCAAGCTCCTGGACAAGCGCAGCGAGCTCCAGGAGCGCTACAAGAACTTCCAGAAGGCCGTCCGCGAGAAGGAGAACAAGGAGCACGAGCTCCAGGACAAGATCGAGGCCCTCAACCAGGACCTGGCCAAGCTCGACCAGGTCGAGGCTCTGGCCGAGGAGAAGGAGGAGCTCGAGGCCAGCATCAGCGACCTGCGCCAACGCCAGGCCCGCGAGGTCCAGGCGGTGGCCAAGCTGATGTCCCCGAGCTGGCGCCAGCTCTTGGCCGTGGCCGGCCAACAGCCCTCCCAGGCCTTCATGGCCAGCTACGACCAGGCCCTCGAGGCCCGCCAGGTCTGGCAAGCCGACATGGGCGAGGTCCGCTACCTTGAGCGCCTGCAGAAGGAGGAGCACTGCTACTGCGGCAGGCCCATGGACGACAAGCACCGGGCCGAGATCCAGGCCCGCATCGACGAGGTCGAGGACGCCGAACCCGAGGTCCCCCAGCTACCGGCCGACGAGTGGACCCTGCGCGCCTGGGCCAAGGGGTCTAGCACCGACGAGCTGGTCTCCACGCTGGAGAGCCACCACCAGCGCCTGGCCGAGATCCGAAGCGACCTCTTGGACAAGACCCAGCGCCTGGCCACCGTCGAGGAGACCCTGGAGGGCACCAGCCCCGACGAGGCCAAGCGCATCCAGCGCCGGCTCAAGGCCCACAAGATGAAGATCAACGCCATCCGGGACAAGAAGGGCCAGGACGTCCGCAACCAGCTGGACGCCCAGGAGCAGCTCAACAAGGTCAAGGAGAAGCTGGCCGACACCGAGGCCGACCCGGTCGACGGGCCCCTGCTCTCCAAGGCCCGCGCCTACAACGACGCGATCCGGGCCACCATCGACGGTGCCCTGCCGCGTCTGCGCCGGGAGCTGCTCGACCAGGTCCAGGTCATCTTCGACAAGCTGTTCCAGAAGGAGACCCAGTACCAGATCGTCCTGGGCGAGGACAGCATGAT
>CAZBKU010000032.1:8758-17343 GCA_964492585.1 uncultured Thermoplasmatales archaeon
AGGAGGAGCAGGTCCTGCTCAGCGAGGGTGAGAAGACCCGCCTGGGCCTCTCCCTGCTCTTCGCCCTGCGGGATGTGGCCAGCGAGCGCCCCTTCCTCCTGTTGGACGCGCCGTTCAGCACCCTGGACGACGAGGGTGTCTACCGCCTGCTCGAGCTGGTCCGCGACCACGAGGGCCAGGTCGTCGTGTTCACCAAGGACGCCTTCCCCGACGGTCGCTGGTACGACGCCGTCAAGGACGCCGAGCCCACCGTGTACCGCATGGACTGGGTCAAGGAGGACCCCCGCGACCACGAGGGCTACACCGAGATCAACCCCGCCAAGGTGGGCGCTCTGCGCCTCCAGGGGGACTGACCCATGACCGACACCACCGCCACCGAGACCGACACGCCCGACACCCAGGCGCCAGACGAGGCCGAGACCAAGCCCGCCCAGGCCCCCTCGATGACCCTTAGGGTCACCCCCGAGACCCAGGGCCTGATCGACGGCATGACCGACCGGCTGGGCTTCTGGTCCAGCCAGACCGAGGCCGCCCTCTTCCTGGCCAGCCTCTCCCTGGCCCAGGGCAAGGACCCGGTCCCCGACGACGAGATCGACGGCGACCTGGTCGACATCGGCACCCTCGACGAGGCCCTGGAGGCCGGCGGCCAGGCCGGCCAGCTGACCCTGCTGGGTCTCATCCGGGATCCCGAGGCCTCGTTGGACGAGATCCTCGACGAGGACCTCACCGGTCTCATCGAGGCCGGCGCGGCCATCGCTAGGCCCCGGATCGCCGGGGAGGACGTGGCCACGGCCACCGGCGAGCTGGTCGACCTCTTGCAGGCCGCCGGCTAGGCTGCCGGGCCCAGCTTGGCTCGACCCGCGCCGCAAGCGTCGGTAGCTTCACCGCACCCCAGGGTGAGATCCGATGTACCGGCGGGGCTTACTTTCGGCAGATGCCAGAACAGCCAAGGCCTCGCGCGCCAGATGATGGAGGGATGAGGATCGTCCGGTGGCTCGAGACGCTCGACGACAAGGTCGGCGAGTTCGTCGACCGGTTCGGCATGCTCACCGGCGCCGCTCTCATGCTGCTAGCCCTCATAGGGGAAGCCCTGGGTTGGTGGAGCGACCTTGGCCTGGTGATGACCTTGGCGGGCCTGGGGCTTGCTCTCTGGAGCGTCTGGGGGGACCACGGCCAGCAGATCCTCGAGCTTCTCGGCGTCCAGTAAGGCTTCCTGGCCCACATGGCCGGCAAGCAGGATGCCATGCTCGACAAGCAGGACCGCACCATCGACGTCCTCGATCGGATCCAGGCGATCCTCGACGCCCGGCTGCCCGGTGGGACCTGACCGGGTCACCGGGTCTGTCCGAACCCTTATCCTCCGCGCCGCACAACCACCCCCCGTGCCCGAGTGGCGTCTCTACCCACCGATCCTTGCCCACTTCGACCAGCGCGGGTTCCACACGGTCTCCCAGGTCACCGACCCCTCGGCCTCCCGGGTCGAGGTCGACGTCGTCGCCTTCACCCCAGAGCTTGCCGACGTGCGCATCGTCGAGGCCAAGGTCAAGCCCAGAGGCGGCCTGATCGAGCAGTGCCTGGACCGCCTGTCCCTGGCCACCCGGGTCTACGCCGCCGTGCCGGCCGACCAGGTCGACCGGTTGGAGACCCTGGTGGAGCAGCGGCCCGAACCCGAGGCTGGGGCCCTGGGGTTGCTCGGTGTCGGCCAGGAGGGGATCGCGGTCTTGCAAGCGCCAGAGCCCCAGCCGTCCATGCGCGAACCGGGCCGGGCCCACGTGCTCGAACGGGCGCTGAGATCGGCCTTGGCCGACGGGCGGGCCTGAGCAGCCTAGGCCGCCGCCGTCCCGCGCCCGTCGCCGCGGTCCTCTTGGGTCCACGGCGGCGGCTCGTCGACCGGCGCCCCGTCGTCGATCGGCACCGGTGCTGGTTCCTGGGGTCCGGCCTCGGGCACGGCACCGGGCAGCCAGAGCCGGAAGCTGGCCCCGGCCGAGGCCTCCTCGGCGTCGTCACGATCCTCGACCCACAGCTGGCCGCCCATCCGTTGGACGAGCAGGTTGGCCACGGCCAGGCCCAGGCCCCGGCCTCGGCCCTCGTCGGTGGACAGGACGCCCTGGAAGTTCCGCTCGCGGAGCTCGGGCGGGATCCCGGGCCCGGTGTCGTCGAAGCCGATGGTCCAGCCGCCGTGCTCGGGCCGGGCCCAGACGGTCAGCTTGGGGTCGGGACCCGTGTGCCGGCGGGCGTTGGCGACCAGGTTCTCCAGCACGGCAGCCAGGTCCCGATGGGCCTCGACCTGGACCGGCCGCTCGGGCCAGTCCCACGTGATCGTCAGCCGGTCGGGGTGCTCGCGCTGGTGGTCCTGGATCGTGGCCCGGAGCATCCGGGTGACGTCGATGGCCTCGGCCTCCACGGGCTCGGTCCCCCGGAGGACCTCGAGCCGGCGTAGACGCTCGGAGAGCTCCTGGAGGGTGCTGGTGGCCCGGTCGATCAGCCGGTGGCCCTCGGGCCGAAGATCGCGGTCGGCCTGGTCCCCGAGCATCTCCAGGCTCGTGGCCGGGCAGACCAGGTAGTTGGGCAGGTCGCGGGCCAACAGGTCTAGGGCGAAGCTTGACCGGGCCTCGTGGTCGGCCAGCCGGGCGCGCAGGGCCTCCTCGGTCACGTCGACGACCTCGATGCGCAGGGCCCTGGAGCCGAGCTCGTCGGCCTCCACCTCGAGCACCCGGTCTGGCGCCTGGCCATCCAGGTCCCACAGGATCCGGTCCCGCGGGCCCACGGTCCGGGCCGTCAGGCTGGGTTGGGCGGCCGTCTGGGTGTGCGGTCCGAAGAGCAGCTGGCGGGCATCGCGCCCGACCAGGTCCTCCTCCTCCCGGGCCAGGATCCGGCAGGCACCGGCGGTCGCGTAGACGACCCGGCCCTGGCGGTCGGTCAGCAGGATGCCGCGCTGATCGTCGACGTCGACCAGGTCCTGGTAGGTCTGGGCGGCGGCCTGGCCCTCCTCGATGGCTTGCTGGTAGCGCTGGTCGGCCTGCCGGTACATCGCCAGGTCGGTCGGACCACCCAAGAGGCTGTATCGGCCGGCCTGCGCGCGGGCCAGCGGGGTCAGCTCCTCGATCAGGGTATCGGTGTAGAGGGCCACGAAGAGGATCGGTCCCAGGCCGGCGACCACGGGCATGGCCACGATGCTGGGCCAGGCGGCTCCCGGCAGGGTCAAGCCGGCCAGGTGGACCAGTTCGGCCAGGGCCCCGTGGACCAAGAGGCCGGCCAGCGCGGACAGGGTCAGGACCACGGCGAAGGGGGCCTGGTTGCCCACGTCCTTGTGCCACCACTCGAACAGGAGGATGGCCGTCCAGGTGGCCAGCGACACCAACGCGCCGGCGGCGACGCCGACCCCGGCGCTGGGTGGCATCATCACCTCGGGGAGGACCAGCGGAGAGAAGCTGGATAAGCCCTGGGCCCCGGCGGCCAGGACACCGGCGCCCAACGGCATGGCCGCGGCGATCTGGGCGTTGCGGGAACCGGTCAGGGCGTGGAGGACCAGGGTGAGCGCGATGAAGACCGGGAGCACGATCACGAAGGTGCCGCCGATGCTCCACGGCTCAGGGAGATCGATCAGCGAACCGTGCGACACGAACGGGACGCTTAGCGCTAGCGCGGCCAGGAGGAAGAGCAGCGGGATCAAGCCGGCCCGGCGCCGAAGCTGGAAGAGCAGGATGCCGAGCAGGGCAAGGGCTGACCCCTCGAGGATCGCCGTGGCCAGCGGGTTGAGCAGACCCAGCTCACATCACCGGGCCCTGGCTCGCCGGGTCCTCAGGTATAAAGGGTGAGGCTTCTGGACGTCGCTGTGACGGCGGCCAGTCATCACGTCGGCGGCCGGCTAGCGATCTGGCTGATCGCGGTAACGTCGGGGACCGTGGGTCGTTCGGCGTCCCCGGTCAACCGTCCATCTTGGCCGTCAGGAAGCCCTTGAGGGCCGTCGGGGCGTACCGGAGCAGACCGGGTTCCTCGCGGATCAGCCGGAAGGCCAGGGTGCTGGGGTAATCGATGTCGCCGACCTCGTTGATGATCCGGGTCGCCTCCGGCTTGGTCAGCCGGTCCCAGATGGCGTCGATCTGCTCGTCGGAGAGCTGCAGGAAGGCGTGTCGAAGCCGCATGCCGAACCTGAGCTCCTTGCCGATGGTGCCCGACCACCGGTCGTGGTAGGCCTGCAGCCGGTCGGCGGCCAGCGTGTCCTCGCGCAGCGCCTGGTCGGCCTCGTCAGCCAGGATCTCAGCGCAGTAGATCCCGGTGTAGATCCCGCCGCCGGTGGTCGGCTTGGCTTGGCCGGCGGCATCACCGACCAGCATCACCCGGTCGTCCACGGTCGCCTTGGCCGGCCCGAAGGGGATGGTGGCCGAGATGGTGAACTCGGTCTTGGCCCCCTGGAGGTGGTGCTCGCAGGCCGGGTCCTCCCACATGCGTTCGAAGTACCGCTTGGAGGGCTGGGGCGCGTTCCAGGTGCCCACCTCGACCTTGCCGGTGTCGGGTCCGGTGGGGATGATGTAGCTGAAGAAGCCCGGGGCCCGGTCCTCGCCGAACCACATGTAGACGCTCTCCTGGTCCGGGATCTCCAACCCGGTCATCTCGGCGCCGTGGAGGCTGATGTACTGCTTGGGTTGGAACAGGTCGAACCACTTGGCCACGCGGCTCTGGGCACCGTCGGCCCCGACCAACAGCCGGGCCTCGACGGTGTGCCCTGTCCCCGGGTCGGTGGCCAGCTTGGCCTTGACGCTCGACCCGTCGGCCCGGTGGCCTGCAGCGGTCACCTTGGTGCCCAGGCACAGCTCGGCACCGGCCTTGACCGCCTGGTCGGCGAGCAACTGGTCGAATGCGGCCCGGTCGCTGGCCCAGCTCTTGGTCTGGCCGGCATCCAGGGACAGGCAGGTACCGTCGGGCGAGTAGATCTCGGCCTTCGAGAAGGTGGCCTTGGTCAGGTGGTCCACGCTCACCGGCAGGTGGTCCAGGATGTGCGGGGTCAACAGGCCGCCGCACTGGACCGGCTGGCCGATGGTCTCGTGCTCCTCGACCTGGAGCACGCTGTGGCCGGCATCGGCCAACAACCGGGCCGTCGTGGACCCGGTGGGTCCGCCGCCGACCACGAGGACATCGTAGCGATCGGCCTCGGGTTCAGGCACCAGGCCGCGCAGCCAGCAGGTGGGGGAAAAGCCTGCCGGCCCGATGGGCGGGCTCCGCGACGTGATTCGTCACCGTTAAGTAGACTCCTCCGGTAATCCCCTCCTGGTGGGATGCCTTTGACCCTCCCCAGCGTCTTCCTGATCGACCTCCTTGACCCGCTGTTCATCGGTGGCGCCCTGATCGCCGCGGCCCTCGCGGTCTACGTCATCACGACCGTGCGGGGTCACCCAGAGAGCTCGCCGCCCTCCGGCCAAGCCGGTGGCGGGGACCCCGGCGACGTGGCCAAAGCCAAGCAGCAGTTCCAGGAGCGCAAGCAACAGGCCAAGCAAGGATCCCCAGGGCGGGACGCCCGGGAGCCCTCCGAGAAACCCACCCTCGGGCCGGGCAAGGGCCGCTCGCTTGCCGAGATGGCCGACCACGAGGAGATCGACGAGGCCAGCCTGCTCTCCCGGTTCGTCGTCAACGCCCAGGGGGACACCGTGGGCGAGACCATGGCCCTGGAGTCAGACGAGGTCATCCTCAAGCGCGAGGGCGGGTTCTACGCGGTCAGCATGGACGCCATCATCGAGAAGGACGGCATGCTGCTGGTCGACGCCACCATCGACTGGGACCGAGCCAAGGAGGCCGGCGACGAGTGGCGCAAGGCCGCCCACGACGAGATGGAGTACGACGACTCCGGCCTGCCCGTCGTCGAGGACTGACCAGCCAGCGGGGTCTCTGGCCCCGGTCTTCTCATCTCCCTCTTCTCCCCAGGCTCGCCCACCGCGCCGGCGCACTTTTAGCCAGGCGCCCCTGTCGACCCTCGTGGCCACCAAGCTCGTCATCTGCGTGCGACGCGACATCAAGATGGGCAAGGGCAAGCTGGCCGCCCAGGTCGGGCACGCTGCCGTGACCGCGGCCCTCTCGGCCCAGCAGGGCGCCTCGCGCACCTTCGATGCCTGGATGAGAAGCGGCCAACCCAAGGTCGTCGTCAAGGTCGACGATCTCGAGGCCCTCGAGCAGGTCGAGCGGAAAGCTCAGGACGCCAAGCTGCACACCGAACGCGTCACCGACGCCGGGCGCACCCAACTGGACCCCGGCACGACGACCTGCCTGGCCGTCGGGCCCGACGATGCCGACAAGATCGACGCGGTGACCGGGGACCTCAAGCTGTTGTGAACCGGGCGGTCACGTCTTGGCCAGGTTCTCCCCGTACGCCCGAGCCCGTTGCTTGAGGAGGTGGAGACCGATCACGAGGTTGGCGAACGTCATCAGCTCGGCCCGGTCCATGTCGCGGGCCGAGGGTTGTTCGCGAGCGAGCAACGTCCGCAGCCGGCGTTCCCCTTGGGCATCGAGGCCGTCTCCCCGGCGCTCGACCGCCAGCAGCTTCACCAGGTCCTGGAAGTCGTCCTCACGCATCGGGATCCTCCTGGCCGAGGGTCATGTCCATCGTCTCCTGTGCGATCTCATCTAAGTGGGCTTCCAGGTGCTTGAACTTGTCAAGGCGCTGGATCAGCCCATGGAGCTGGTCCTGGGTCTCGACGTAGGGCTTCAGCGCGTACCCAGCGAACAGGAAGCTGACCAGGAAGCAGGCGCTGGCCAGGCCCACCGCCACCGGCTCGGGGACCTGCAAGGGATCGACCACACGGGCCAGGCGGCCTCGTCGGCCAAGGGTGTTGTCCGGCACCGGCCACCGGAGCGGCCGCTGCCACAGGAGGCCGTTGACACGGTGCTGGCCGAAGGCTTCATCAACAAGGGCGCCTACACCGTACCTGCGGGTCAGGACCTCCGTCGCCGCAAGGCCGGACGGTTACCCGCCGCACACGGTCCTGACCCGTTCCGTTCCACCTTCTCGCGGACACCGGGTTCCACCGGAAACGCCCCTGGCAAGGGGTCCCACCCGTCACGCTCCTCCTGGGAGGAACGTTTATCTACCAAACCTATACATGGGGACAAGGTCGAAAGACATGAGCGCGCACCTCGTCCTCGAGGATGGAACGGTTCTTGAGGGGGGTGCCTTCGGCGCTCGCCGTACCGTTCTGGGGGAGCTCGTTTTCAACACCTCCATGATGGGCTACCAGGAAGCCCTCACCGATCCATCCTACGCCGGCCAGCTGTTGATGTTCACCTACCCCCTCGTCGGCAATTACGGGATCCTGCCCGAGGCCAACGAGAGCGACGGGATCCGAGCCTGGGGCTGTGTCGCCCGGGAGGCCTGCAAGGACCCCTGGCACCCCGACAGCCAGGGCACCCTGGATGCCTTCCTGGTCGACCAGGAGATCCCCGGGATCGAAGAGATCGACACCCGGGCCTTGACCGTCAAGGTCCGCAGCCACGGTGTCATGAAGGCAGCGATCACCACCGAGGAGGACCCGGACATCGAGGGCCTGATCGAGGAGGTCAAGGCGATGGAGAGCCCGGATCGCTCCAACCTGGTGGCCGACGTCAGCGTCGACCAGGCCGAGCGCTGGGGCGGCGATGGTCCCCGGGTGGTCGTCCTCGACTACGGCTGCAAGCACTCGATCCTGCGTAACCTCGAGGACCACTTCGAGGTCTGGCGGGTCCCATGGGATGCCACCGTCGACGACGTCATGGATCTCGAGCCCGACGGTCTCATGCTCTCCAACGGGCCCGGCGACCCGGCCCACCCCGAGCTCATGGACCACGCCGTGCCCACCCTCCAAGGCTTGCTCGGCCAGGTCCCCATGTACGGCATCTGCCTGGGCCACCAGATCCTCAGCCTGGCCCTCGGCGGCCAGACTTTCAAGCTCAAGTTCGGCCACCGCGGCTCCAACCAGCCGGTCAAGGACGAACGCAGCGGACGTGTCATCATCACCAGCCAGAACCACGGGTTCGCCGTCGACGGCGGATCCCTGGGCGACCAGGGCCTCCAGCTCACCGAGATGAACTGCAACGACGGGACCCTGGAGGGCATCGCCCTGCCCGACAAGAAGGCCTACTCGGTCCAGTACCACCCCGAGGCCCACCCAGGACCCCTGGACGCTGAAAGCTTCTTCCAAGCGTTCTCCGACGTCGTCCAAGGAGGTGGGGCCTGATGCCCAAACGCGAGGACCTGGAGAAGGTCCTGATCATCGGCAGCGGTCCCATCATCATCGGGCAGGCCGCCGAGTTCGACTTCTCCGGCAGCCAGGCCGCCCTCGCCGTCGACGAGGAAGGCATCGAGACGGTCGTGGTCAACAGCAACCCGGCCACCATCCAGACCGACCTGGAGATGGCCAGCCAGGTCTACGTCGAACCGCTGACCCCCGAGGTCGTCGAGCGCATCATCGTCGAGGAGGAGCCCGACGGCATCCTCTCCGGCATGGGCGGCCAGACCGGGCTGAACATCTGCAGCGACCTGGCCGAGTCCGGGTTCCTGGAGGAGCACGGCGTCGAGCTGCTCGGCACGCCCCTGCCGGCGATCACCGCCAGCGAGGACC
>CAZBKU010000033.1:0-17230 GCA_964492585.1 uncultured Thermoplasmatales archaeon
GAGGAGGGGGACACGCCGTTCAAGCCGGGCCCCGTGGTCGGTGACCTTCAGAAGGCCGGGCTGCCCGCCAAGATCGAGGGCGGCAAGGTCGTCATCGCATCCAGCAAGGTCGTCTGCGAGGAAGGGGAGGAGATCTCCGCCGACCTCGCCGGTGCACTCACCCGGCTCGAGATCCATCCGATGACGGTAGGTCTCGACGTCAAGGCCGTCTGGGAAGACGGCACGGTGTTCGACCGCGACGACCTGGACATCGACATGGAAGCGTTCGTCAGCGATTTGACGGGCGCCCACGCGAGGGCGTTCGCGCTGGCCACCGAGTTGGCCATCCCGACCACGGCGACCCTGCCGATCACCATCGGCAAGGCCGTCGGGCACGCCCGCGCCCTGGCCCTGGAAGGGGCCATCCCAGAGCCAGAGATCGTCGATCAGCTGCTCGCCCGCGGCCAGGGTCAAGCCCAGGCGCTGGCGGCCCAGCTCGGCGACGACGCGCTGGCGGGATCGAGCAAGGCTCCCGAGCCCGACGCCGCCGAGACCTCAGACGAGGATGAGACGGTCGAGGAGGAGGACGCCGACGAAGACGACGAAGACGAAGCGACGGATGCCCCGGAGGAGGACGCTGACGCGGCCCCCGACGAGGAGACGTCCGACTGAAGATCACAACGTAACCTGGAGGAACCAAGATGGAATACGTATATGGTGCGCTGCTCCTGCACGCCGCCGGCAAGGACATCGACGAGGAAGGTATCACCAGCGTGCTTGAGGCCGCTGGTGTCGAGGCCGACGAGGCCCGCGTGAAAGCCCTGGTCGCTGCCCTCGACGGCGTGGACGTCGAAGCAGCCATCGAGTCCGCTGCAGTCTCTGCCGCGGCCGCTCCCGCGGCCGGTGGCGCCGCCGCTGGCGGTGCCGAAGCCCCCGAGGAGGAGGCCGAGGCAGAGGAAGAGGAGGAAGAGGAAGAAGAGGTCTCCGAGGAGGACGCGGCCGCCGGTCTCGGTGCTCTGTTCGGTTGAGCGCAGGATCCCGGCGGGAGCTCTTGCTCCCCCCTCTTCCGGCCTAGTGCAGGCTCTGCCTCGCAGGGCTGTACCACCGGTCGTGGATCAGGCGTTGCCTGGTCCTGACCTTCCATCTCTCCGGTTCTCCCTCGGGGCGCTCTGCCCCTCTTTCTCTCCTCCTTCGACGGGCCAGCGGTAGCCTACTCCTCGGATCGAACGCGACGCGATCATCCCGGGATCAGCGCCAGCGCCGCAGGGTCGACCGGAGGCTACGCCAGCCCCGGGTGTCCAGCACGAAGGGGGGGACCTTGTCGTCGTCGATCTGGATGAGGATGGCCTTGCTGATGAAGCCCAACGTGACCAACAGAGCGCCCAGGCACGCCATCAGGACGCCGATGACCACGAGCAGCGCGGCCCCTCCGCCCGTGGCGAGCATGAGCACAGGCAGGGCCAGCAGGTAGAGCCCGATGCCCCAGCGTTTGTACCCAGTGTCCGAGGCACGGGTCAACCCGAAGGCGGTGATCTTGCCCTTCGGGACGCGGTAGGCCTCGCCCTCCTGGATGAACAGCAGGCTTCGCTCGGTGAGCAGGATCGGTGGACCCCCGGAGGACCAGGTCTTGAGACGCTCGCCATCCTGGGGGATAGCCAGGCCCCGGAGATCGTCCGCGCTCTTGGCCGGGCCGAGGCGATAGTCCGAGAGCGGGTCCTCCAGGGACACGGGTGCGTGTAGCTGGGCTGAGTCCAAAAAGGGGATGGGTTCATGACGCCGTTCGGTCCGGGGGAGCGCGGTCGCCGGTCGCAGACCGCGTCAGGTCGGTTTCGAGCTGGGTGAGGTCGGTCTCCGGGAGCTTGAGCTCTGCAGCCAGCGCTTGGAGCATCGCGCGCTCGTCGGGGTTCACCGTCCCGTCCTCCAAGGCTCGCTCCAGCGCGGCACGGTACACCGAGAGCTTCCTGAAGTGCAGGTACTCCGGGGTGGCTTGGACCCCGGGCATGGCCGCGCTTGCCACCCGATCGCCGATGCGTTGGAGGGGCGCGAGGAAGAACACCAGCACGCTGGTGGCCGCGATGCCGGCAAGCGCCGAGCCCGTGCTGTCGGTGAGCAGTGCCGCGGCACCCTCGCTGACCGCGAAGAAGACAGCCAGCAGGATCGCGGCTACCGTGCTCCTGCCGAGGGCCACCTTGACCTTGAGATCGATATCGAACAGGTGGGTTTTGAGGATCCCGTAGAGGAGGATGCCGGTGGCCCCGGTGTAGGCGACGGCCAGCTGCCAATGTGGGAACGGCGTGTCGGGGACCAGGGTTGGGATCGCCCGGGATACGATGGTCGCGATCAGCACGAACAGGCAGTAGCCGAAGACGTAGCGGCTGTGGACCCGGTCGATCTCGGTGGTTGCGCGCCGCATCTTGCGGCCGACCAGCACCAGGAAAGGGAGCGTGAGGAGCGCGAAGAGGAGGGTGGCGATCAGCGCGATGTCCTCGGCGGTCTGGGGTTCCAAGAGCAGGAGCAGCCCCATCGCGGGGAACGGCGCGTAGAGGGCGGCCTTGGTGGTCCACGGCCGTGCCTCCCAGGCGCGCCCCCATGTGAACGCGCACAGCGCGTGGGCGAGCAGCGGTAGGATCGGGATCCAGAGCCCCGTGAGCGCCAGGCGCCAAGCCTCGGCGGTGGAGGGGTCGCTCGCGAAGTACAGCCAGACCCCGCCGGTGAGCTTGGAGGCGGCTACGAACACGGAGAAGAGCGCGAAGGTCAGGGTGAACTCGGTCCGGGGTGCCCGCAGGAAGAGGAGCGAAACGAGGAAGAGCAGACAGGCTGCGAGCAGGTTCGCAAGGCCGTACCAGTCCCACGCGTAGGCCATCCTCCACCCTCCAGTGAGGGATGCCCAGGGTCGGCATAATGGTTCGGTCTGGCCGCTCCCCTATGACCCCAACTGCTCGCGCGCCGCCTCCCCAGCCGCCGCCAGCGCCTCGTCGATGTTGTCGGCCTCGGGGCCGCCGGCTCGGGCCAGCTCGGGGCTGCCGCCACCCCCGCCGCCGAGCTTGCGACCGCCGGCCTGGGAGAGCTCGCGGGCGTCGAGGTCGACGTCGCTGCTCCGTGCGGCGACCAGGCCCGCGTTGCCCTCGTGGATGCCACCCACGATGGCCACGGTACCGGGTTGTTCGATCAGCTCTCCGACGGCCGTGACCAGGTCGTCGAGGTCGATGTCGACCCGGGCGACGACCAGCTCGATCTCGCCCACGGTCTCGGCCTCCTCCCTGAGCGAGCCGAGGCGTTGCTTGGCCACGGTTTTGCGTAGCTCGTCGGCCTCCTTGCGGTAGGCCTTCCACTCGTCGAAGAACCGTTGGCTGGTGCGGGGCAACTCCTCGATCGGGACATCGAAGGTCTCGGCCGAGGCCTTGAGGATGTCCTCCCGGGACTGGATCTCACGCAGGGCCGAGAGGCCGGCGGCGAACTCGATCCGTTCGACGCCATCCTGGATACGTTCGGTGCGGAAGATCTTGATCAGGCCCAGCTCGCCGGTGGTGCCGGCGTGCGTGCCACCGCAGGCTTGGACGTCGAACTCGGGGATGCGGACGACCCGGATGTCGTCGCCCGGGGGGACCCCTCCCTGGTAGAGGATGAAGCCGTACTTCTTCTCGGCCTCGACCCGGTCCATCCAGACCTTCTCGACGGGGCGGCCCTCGAGGACCATGAGGTTGGCCAGGGTCTCCATCTCGCGCAGCTCCTCGTCGGAGATCCGCTGGTAGTGGGTGACGTCCAGCCGGGAGCGCTCGGTCCCCTTCTGGGCACCGGACTGCCAAACGTGCCCGCCGAGCACCGACCGGGCGGCACCGCCGATGATGTGGGTGGCGGTGTGGTTCTTGGTCAGGGCCTGACGACGGCCCCAGTCGATCTGGCCACGGACGGCCTCGCCGACCTTGATGGGACCGTCGAGGTGGTGGACGATGAGCTCCCCCCAGCTCTGGACGTCGATGACGCGCCGGGTCTCCTCCCGGACGAACAGGAACCCCTGGTCGGCGGGTTGGCCGCCGCCCTCGGGGTAGAAGCACGTCTGGTCGAGGATGACGCGGTGGCTTGGCGGGTCGTCGTCGGCCACGGCGTGGGCCTCGCGCTCGTCCTCGGGGATCTGTTCGGACCAGAGGACGGTGGCGTTGAAGTCCTTGGCCGTGGCCTCCTGGTAGTAGAGCCGCTCGGTGCTCGGCAGGTCCGGCGGGGCCTGTTCGGTCTCCTCCTCGAGGGTCTCGGTGCTGTGGAGGTCGGCCACCCGAGCGTAGAAGTCGTCGGGTACGTCGATCTCGACGCCAGCGTCCTGAGCGACGTCCTGGACGATCTCCGGGGGCATACCGTGGCTGTCGTAGAGCTCGACCAGGCGCGGGATGCCAAGGCCCTTGCCGTCGTCGAGGTCCTTGACCTCGCGTTGGACCAAGCGTCGACCCCGGGCCAGGGTCTCGTTGAACCGGTCGGTCTCGAGCTCGAGGACCTCCTCCATGGTGCGCCGAGCCTCCCAGAGCTCCGGGTAGTCGTCCCGGAGCTCCTCGAGGTGCGTGCGGACGATCTCGTACAGGGGGATCTCGGCGTCGATGCTCTGAAGCAGGCGCAGGCTCTTGCGGATGAGCAACCGGGCCAGGTAGCCGGCGCGGACGTTGCTGGGGACGATGCCGTCACCCAGCATGAAGGTCAAGCAGCGGGTGTGGTCGGCGACGGCGTAGACGGCCTCCAGCGGTGCTAGGCGTCGGCCCAGCTCGTCGGCGGTCACATCGATGCCGCGCTCGCCGAGACGCTGGGCGACCTCCTGGCGAAGCGCGCGGAGCTTCTGGCCGGTGTCGACGTCGAGGATGCAGGAGAGCTTGGCGTGCTCGGCCAGGATCGGGGCGAACGCCGGGTCCTGCCGGACGGCCAGGTCGACCTCCTCGGAGAGCTTCTCGACGGCATGCGGGACCACGGCCTCGTAGATGGTGGGGGTCCCCTGGCTGGCCCAGACGAACCGTTCCAGGCCGTACCCGGTGTCGACGATCTGGAGGTCCATCTCGCTGTAGGTGTCCCCCTTGACCTGGATCTCGCCCTGGGGGTCGGTCTCCCATTGCATGAAGACCAGGGTGGCCAGCTCCAGGCCGTGGGTGAGCACCTCGAAGGCCGGTCCGGCGTTGCCGCCCCCGGCCCACGGGTTCTCCTTGTAGGTGACGCTGGTCTCGTCGATCCCCAGCGCGTCGAGCAGGCCGTGGCAGAGCTCGACGGTGTGGTCCTTGAAGTAGAGCTTGTCGAGGCCGGCGGCCTCCTTGGGGGCGAAGCGGTGGCCCTTGGGGTAGTTGAAGCAGTGGTGGGCCATCATCTCGAACTGGGTCAGATGCCGGCCCGAGCGGCCCACCGAGTCCAGGTCGTTGAGCCGGATGCAGGGCTGGCTGACCGTCAACGGGTTGGCCGGCGGCGGGATCTGGCCGCCGGTCACGTGAGGCTGGTAGTTCGAGATGCTGGCGATGTTGAGGTAGATGTCGTCCCGCCAACGAGCGGCCACGGGCTGGCGGCGGACCCGCTCGTGGCCGTTGGCCTCCATGTAGCCAAGGAAGCGTTCCCGCATCCCGGCCAGGTCGAAAGCCTTGTCGGTGATCGGCGAGCCGATGAAGGAGTACTCGACGCACGGGGGATCCCCGCAGAGCTCGGTGTCGGGATCCAGGGTCCAGAAGTGCATGTCGCAGGACGGGCACCGCTTGCGCTGGAACCCGTTGGCATCGAAGAACGGCAGCTGGTAGTGCTGGGACAGGTCCATGGTCTCACCGGAGCTGGTCGGCGATCGCCCGGGTCGAGGCCCCGATCTCGACCTTGTCGCCCAGGTCGTCGAGGAGGCGTTCAAGGTTGGCGAAGAGGCCCACGACGTCCCGGACGTCGGCTTGGCCCATGTGGCCCACGCGGAAGATCTCTCCCTTCACGTGGGCTTGACCGCCGGCGACCAGGATGCCCTGCTCCTTGAGCCCGCCGCGCAGGTCCTCGTCGGTCACGCCTTCGGGCAGGCGCATGGCGGTGACGGTGTCCGAGCGGTGCTCCGGGTGAGCGAAGAGCTTCAAGCCTAGGGCCTCGGCGGCAGCCCGGGTGGCCTGGGCGGTCCGGGCCACGCGCTCGAAGCGCTCCTCGAGCCCTTCCTCGATCATGAGCTCGATGGCAGCGATGGTGGCCATGTGCAGGTGGGTGGCCGGCGTGTAGGGCGTCTGGTGGCCCTCCCACCGCTTGAGGTACTTCTTGAGGTCTAGGTAGTAGGATGGGTGGTCGACGAGCTCGTCGCGGGCATCGGCCGAGAGGCTGACGTAGGAGACCCCTGCCGGTGCACCCATGCACTTCTGGCTACCGGCGATCACCGCGTCCAGGCCCCACTCGTCCACGGGGATGTCCATGCCGCCCAGGCTGGTGATGCAGTCGACGATCGTGAGCGCGCCGGCGTCTTGGGCCAGCCCCTGGAGCTCCTGGAGGGGATGCAGGAACCCAGCGCTGGTCTCGTTGTGCGTGAGGACCAGGGCCTTGGCGCCCCGCAGGGCCTCGGCCACCTCCTCGAGGTCCACCGGCTGGCCCCAGTCTGCCTGGACGACCTCGACGTTCCCCGCATAGCGTCGGCTGATCTCGGCCATACGGTTGCCGAACTTGCCGTTGTCCAGCGCGACGACCTTGTCCTCCTTGGTGACCAGCGATCCGATGGTGGCGTCCATGGCCGCGGTCCCGGACCCGGTCAGGCAGAGCACGGGGTAGCGGGTCTGATAGACCTTCTGCAGGAGCTCGTACATCCGCTTGTTCACCTTGGTGAACTCCGGGCTGCGGTGCGCCTGAGCCGGCTTGCTCATGGCCCGCTGGACCCGTGGATGGAGCTTCACGGGGCCCGCCAGGAGGAACAGGTTGTCCTCGGCGTCGTACATCGGCCCGCCTAAGGAGGGGGCTGTTAAAGAGTTATGCGACCGAGCCCTGGAGGCCGATCCCTGGGGGACCGAGGGCGTCGCGGTCCCTTGACCTGGCAGCGTCACCCCCGAACGTGACACACCAACGTTCAGGCGGCGATAGGCAGAGGGTTGTTCGATGGTTCCCCACGGTCGTGTCTGGGTGTTGGCCCTGCTGGCCGTCTCGCCGGTCCTGACCGGATGCCTGGACACCGATGGGGGCCCAACCTGCCAGGCCAAGAACGTCCTGCCCGTGACCTGGCACCAGCCCGGCCTGTACGAGGCGGTCCCGGTCGACGACCCGGTCAACGGTTGGACCTTCGAAGCGCGAGAGCTGGAGCCTGGGCTCCCGTTCCACAGCGAGGCCTGGGATGCGGCCCTGGGGCACGGCAACCACGCCTTGACCCGCGTCACCTGGCGGTCAGGCCTGGTGGATGAGGCGGCGCCCGACGGTCTGACGGTCTGGACCATGGGTCGCTTCGAGCTTCGGCCCGGCGGCATCCTCACGGCGACCCTCCCAGGGAACGCCACCGAGGCTCAGATCCGGGACGCGTTCATGACCTTCACGGGGAGCGTGACCGAGGCCGACGAGGACCAGCGTCACGTGTGGTTGGCTGCGTTCATGGAGGACCCCAGCCCCTCGGGGCCAAGGATCGGGACCGACCGGCAGGTAGACACCACCCGGCACCGGGTCGACCTGGACGCGCCCTTGACCACCGATGCCCTGATCGGCGACCCGCCGGTCCCTGGCCCACCCGAGCACGTCTCCGGTATCGGAGGAACAGAGGTCGCGTACGGCGACTGGACCTTCCAGATCGAGGTGCCCAGCAAGACGGTCCCGGTTCCACCCGGCACCCGCCTGGCACGGGGGCTGACCGTCGACGCCCTGGACCGGGTCCACGTCCAAGTCTGGCAGGTCCCCGGGGATGGCCCTTCTCTCCAGGGCGTCTTGGCCCGCCTGTTCCAGGAGGCCGGCCTGCCTGACCCGGACATCCCAGCTGGGACCCTGGCCGTGCCCGACGGGTGCCAGGACCGCTACACCCCACTAGCGCAGGGTCCATAAGGCTGGACCCCCAACGGGGGGCCTGATGTCCGCTCGCGAGGAGACCGAGGAGTCCCAGGTCCCGCGGGAGTGCCCGCACTGCGGGGAGGACGTGGAGCTCGAGGAGACCGACGTCGGGTTCTTCATGAAGTGCGATGTCTGTGGGTTCGAGGCTGCCGATCCCGTCCGGTTGGACTTCAAGACCGACTAGGGTGGCTTGTCGTCCTTCGTGACCGGGTCGCTCAACGCCCCAGCTCGTGCCGCTCGTACCGCTGTTCCAACAGCTGCTTGCACGACGGGCAACAGACCACGTAGCGCTTGCCACCCAGCGTCAGCCCGATCCCCTCGTCCTCGATGACCTTGCCGCACTGGCTGCACGCCACGCGGCCTGGTCCCCCGGGCAGCTGGGGGGCCTTGCTTGTCAGGCGCTTGTTGAGGACGTGGGTCTCTGCCTTGGGGAAGGCCTGGTGGAGGTTCGCCAGGTCGTCGTCCGGCGGGTGGCCGACCAGGGCCAGGGCCACGCCGTGGTTCTGCTGGGTGCGGTGGACCTGGAAGACGTGGCGGTGGTCGGCCAGGGCCTCCAGGTCGCCGGGTGGGACCAGGAGGAGCACCAGGGTGCCCAGCTGGGTCAAGTCGGCCTCCCGGCGGGCAGGGCCCAGAAGGCCGAGGTCCTCCAGGCGTTCGAGCCGGCTGGCCACCGTCGGCGCGCTGACGCCGACCTCCTCGGCCAGCTCCCGCAGGGAGCGGCCGGCGTCCTTGAGGACGGCCTGGATCAGGGCGTGATCGATCTCGTCCAGGGCCACGGGCCGGACACGGGACCAGGGCGTAAACCTTTGACGGAGCGCGGCCGTGCCAGGGGCTGTGAAGCGTATCCTGGTCGGTACCAGCGGGTGGGCTTACGACGACTGGGTGGGCCCGTTCTACCCCAAGGCGCTCTCCCGTCAGCGGTGGCTCTCGTTCTACGGCGAGCGGTTCCCCACGGTGGAGGTCAACAGCACCCACTACCACTTCCCATCGGCCAGCGAGGTCGCTGGGACGGCCGGTCGCGTCGAGACCGCCGGCCTGACCGATGTGATCTACAAGGCGCCTCGGGAGATCACCCACGAGCTCATCGTCGACCGCGAGGCCGCCCGGGCCCGCGAGGAGGCCGAGCGGTTCCACGACGCCCTGGCACCCATGGCCGAGATCGACCGGCTGGCGGGCCTGCTCTACCAGTTCAGCCACACCGCCGAGCCGGACGCGGTCCTGCCGGGCATCCGCCAGGTCCTGGAGACCGATCCGCCGGCGCCGTTGTTCGTCGAGGTCCGCCACGCGGCCTTCAACGAGGACCGCCACCACGAGGCCCTTAGCGACCTGGTCGAGCCGGGCGGGGGTGCGGTGGTGGCCACCGACAGCCCGGCCAGCACGATCACCCGGGCCCCGCCGGGGAAGGCGGCCTACTTCCGGTTCCACGGCCGCAACCAGGAGACGTGGTTCGAGAAGGACCCACCGGGCGTGCACGGCTCCGGCCGGTACGACTACCTCTACCCGGACGACGAGATCGTCAAGCTGGCCGACCGGGTCGAGGCGGCCGAGGCCGAGGTCGTCTTCGTCTACTTCAACAACCACGTCGGTGGCCAGGCCGCCAGGAACGCTCAGCAGCTCATGGAGCTCTTGGACATCCCGCCTCCCAAGCAGCGCAAGACCCTGGACGACTTCTCCTGACCGGTGATGGCCGGATGCCGCCGGTCAGACGCGGAAGGCGGCCGCGGTCAGCGTGCCGACGGCTGCCACCAGCGCGCCCCAGACGGTGTAAGCCTCGGCGGTGGGATCGTCGCCGGCACCACCTTGGGCGGAGCCGGAGCTGTTGGCCCCCTCTCCGCCGGGCGTGCCGGGGGCCGGTCCGCCGCCGAACCCGGTGTCGTTGCCATCTGGCGAAGCGTTGCCATCGGTCTCGTCCCCGGTCTGGTTGCCATCGGCCGAGGCGTTGCCCTGGCTCGTGTCGGGGTCGTCGGTATCCCCGTTGGCCGTCCCGTTCCCATCGGCTGTGTCGCTCTCGTTGGTCTCGTTGGTCTGGTTCTGGCCCGTCTGGTTCCCATCCTGGGACAAGGCCGCCGCCGGGAGGAGGACGAGGCCCGCGAGCAGGAGGGCCCAGACGACGGTCGAGCCGTGACGTGCCATCGGTCTGACCTCTGAGGAGGATCAGGGACCAAGGTTCTGGCAGGCCGGTCGAAGGCTCTTTCAGGCTGTTCGAACAGGCTGGCGTGCCACGACCCCGATCACACGAACGCCGTCAACCGCGTCTCCTCCTGCCGGCAGAAGAACCCGTCCAGGCGATCCTGGTCCCAGCCCAGGGGCAACAGGAGGCTCTCCAGGGATCTGAGCACGAGCTCCCGGTAGAAGCCCACGTCGTACCCATCGGGATCGGGATCCAGGCGGACCTCGGTTAGGCGCCGATCGGGCACCCGGCTGGAGCGGTCCAGGACGACGTAGCGGACGTGATCACCGGGTGGGACCTGGATGCCGGCGTCGTCGAGCACGCGCAGGGCGGCGTGGGTGTCGTTCATCACCCGGTAGCGTTCGACGGGTTGGCTGACCCGCTTGGTGATCACCAGGTCGGCGGGATCGACGTCCCCGGCTTCGAGCTGGGCGATGACCGGGCGCACGGCGGCCAGGCCCTCGGGCAGCCGGTCGCGGAACCCGTCGGCATCGGTGGCCTTGGCCAGGTGGAGCAACAGGGCCTCTTGGGCCTGGACGACGATGCCGGGGGCCGAGGCTTGGCGTAGCTCGACGCCGCGGACCTTGAGCCGGCCCCGGTCCAGGTGGTCGACGTCCTGGCCGGCCTGGCTGCGGGAGGGGGCATCTGGGGGCTGGTTGAAGCACCCGTAGAACCGGTTGAGCGCCCCGGCGGCCTCCAGCCCGCGATCCCGGTCCTGGGTCCGCGGTGTGACGCCTCGGGCATAAGCCCGGGTGGGCAGGAAGACGATCCAGTCGTAGCGGCCTTCCACCTCCAGGGGGATGCCCAGCTCCTCGGTGGCCCGCCGGGCCAGGATCTCAGGCTCTGCCCAGGGCTCGGTCCGCTTGAGCCAGAGGCTGTCCACGATGCCGTGGATGACCTCGAAGCCCTCCTCCCGGGCGATCTCGGCGCACGTGAGCAGGATCTCGCGGCCCCAGGCGCAGATGGCCTCGTGGCACTCGATCCTGCCGAACCGGGCGTTGCGGTAGCCCTGGTACCCGAAGCTGCACACCGCCAGCCACTTGATGGCGTCCACGGCGGCCTGGTAGCGTTCGCGGTCCTCGGGGCGCTCGTGGCGCCAGAGCTTGTAGGTCTCCCGGCGCTCGATCAGGGGCTCCAGGGCCCGGCCGATGAAGCCCAACCGGGTGCAGGTGTGGTAGCCGATCTGCGGGACCCGGATGACGTCCTCGTCGTCGGGATCGCAGCAGGGGCACAGGACCGTCTCCGGGCTGACGTTGCGGGTGACCATGATGCCCGGGTACATGCTGGCGAAGTCCAGCTCGACCACGTCGTCGAAGAGGCCGACCTTGGGGTCGAAGATGAACCCGCCCCGGTCGGCCTTGACCAGGTCGTGCTCGGTCTTGGGGGCCTCGACCCGGTTCTTCTTCCAGGGGACCACGCGGCCCTCGCGCTTGGCCCGGTCGATCTGGATGGCGGTGACCGCGGTCCCGGCGCCGACCCGGGCAAGCTCTTGGAGGGGCGTGCTGGTGATCCTGGAGAGGTCGACACGGCCCCAGACCCCGGCCTCCTGGAAGAAGAAGCTGGCGCCGGTGTCGATGTGCAAACGACCGTGGAGCACCTCGACCCGGGGCTGGTAGGCGATCTTGCCGTAGGTGTGGTAGGAGCGCTCCTTGCGCAGGGGCGCTGGCGGGTCCCTGGCCCGGCCCAGGCGCAAGGGGACCCCGGCCTGGTCGGCACGGTGGTGCAGGTAGCGGATCAGGAAGCGGTCGCCGTCGGGGGTGAGCAGGACGTCCGGGTCCAGGTCCTCCAGCGTGTCGCCCAGGGCCTCAAGGACGTGGGTCTCGGACCCGTCGAGCTCGACGGTCTCGTCGTCCATCCCGACCGTGGCGCCGGTCAACGGGTGCTCGTGGCTCTTGACCTGGCCGTCGGGCACGGCCGGGTGGCCTTCCAGGTGGGCGATGGCCAGGGGTGGCGAATCATAGTCCAGGGCCCTCTGGTCGTCGGCCAGGACCGGTTGGCCGCCGGTCACGCGGACGTGGGCGAAGGGGAACAGGTCCCGGCCGAGCAGGTGCTGGTGGGAGAGGCGAAGGTCCACGTCGTAGAGATCGAAGGCCCGGTAGCCCCCCAGCCGGTCCACGGTGTAGGCCATGTGCCGGAAGGTGGAGATGGCACCCACCTGGACCTCGAGGACCGGGCTGGGCTCGTGGTCCAGGCCCAGGCGCTTGTCGGTCCGGATGAGGGTCAGCTGGGGCAGGGTGGACAGGTCGTCGACCAGACGATCGAGGGCCTGGGGGCCCTGGCGGCTGGCGACGTAGAAGCTCGGCGCGAAGGGTTCCCTGTAGGCCTGGACCTGGCCGGTGCTGGGGTCCTTGAGCCAGATCACCATCTCGTTGGACGTGAGGTCCGGGTGGCTGTCGAGCACGACGGCGTCCATGGTCCAGAGCCTCCCCCTGTTGCGGGGGACCCTTGCTCAGGGATAGGGGGTAGGTCAACGCTGGTAACGGAGGACGGTGGAAGTACCGGATCTCGAGGAACGTTGGGCCTTCCACGTACCTCTTATGCCCGCGGGGATATCGCTGTTGCACCATGCCTCGACCTCCTCGCGTGGCGATCAACGGGTTCGGACGGATCGGTCGGTTGACCACCCGGGCGCTCATGGAGCTCGACCGGCCGGTGGAACTGGTCGCGGTCAACGATCCCTCCCCGGACGAGACCCTGGCCCATCTCTTCGAGCACGACAGCGTCCACGACCGCTACCCCGGCGAGGTCTCCCTAGAGGACGGGACCCTGCGGATCGACGCCCAGGAGCCCCGGATGCTCTCCGAGGGCAGCCCGAGCAGCCTGCCCTGGGACGAGTTGGACGTCGACCTGGCCCTGGAGTGCTCGGGCCGGTTCCGGGACCGGGCCTCCTTGCAGGCTCACCGGAAGGCCGGGGCCGACCGGGTCCTGTTGAGCGCCCCGGGCAAGGATGTGGACGTGACCCTGGTCCGCGGGGTCAACGTGGACATGTACGATCCGGGCGAGCACCGGCTGGTCTCCAACGCCTCGTGCACGACCAACTGCCTGGCACCGGTGCTCAAGGTCCTCCACGAGGGGTTCGGGGTCGACAACGCGGTCATGACCACGATCCACGCTTACACCAGCGACCAGAACCTGCTCGACGGACCGCATCAGGACCTACGCCGGGCCCGAGCGGCCGGCCAGTCGATGATCCCGACGACCACGGGCGCAGCCAAGGCCATCGGGCTGGTCCTCCCCGAGCTGGAAGGCCGGGTCGACGGGATGGCTGTACGGGTACCCACACCCAACGTCTCCCTGGTGGACCTCACCGCCCGTGTCGATCGGACGGTGGAGCCCGAGGAGGTCGAGGCGGCGTTCCGGTCGGCCGCCGACGGCGAGCTGGCTGGGATCCTGCGGTGCGAGGCCCGGCCGCTGGTGTCGGTGGATCACAACCACGATCCGCACAGCGCGGTGGTGGATCTTCCCAGCATGATGGTCGTGGACGGTTCGCTGGTCAAGGTCCTGGCGTGGTACGACAACGAGTGGGGGTTCGCCTGCCGGATGGCCGAGCTGACCTACGATCTCTGGGCCCGGGAGCCAACGTGAGGTCGCCGCGGGTCAGGCCGGACCGGCCGCCTGGAGGGTCTTGAGCCCCGGCAGGTGCTGGCGGCACCAGTCGGCGATGCTGTCGGCCATCCGCTCGGTGACCTCGGGGGCCTCGAAGATCGGCCCGGTCTCCGGCACGAGCACGAGCTCGGCGGGACCCCGAAGGGCCTGGAGGGCGTGGCGGTTGATCTCCAGGGTCTCGGTGTCCTCCTCGCCGACGATCAAGAGGGAGGGCACGTCGAGCTCGTCCAGCGTGGCCTGGACCAGGTCCATGCGACCGCTGCAGGCGATCAACGCCTGGACGCGACCGGGGCGTTGACGGGCAGCCACCACCCCCAGGGCTGCGCTGGTGCCGGTCCCGTGGAAGGCCACGGGCAGGACCTTGGCCGCGGGGTGGGCGGCCAGCCAGTCGACGATCCCGCTCACGCGTCGGGACAGCGTCTGGATGTCCGACCGGAAGCGTTGGGTCCGGACGTCCTCGGCGGCCTCCCCCGGGGTCAACAGGTCGACCTGGAGGGTGGCCAGGCCGGTCTCCCGGAGCTTCTCGGCCAGCTGTTGGTTCCTTGGCGTGTACCGGTTGCTGCCCGAGCTGTGGCCGAACAGGACCAGGCCCTGGGCGTGCTCGGGGATCGCCAACAACCCGTTGAGGGTCGTGCCGCCGAGCTTGATCTTGACGGCGCGTTGGGCCATCGGTTCGGGATGTTCCACGCGGACCTCCGGCGGTCGTCGGCCGCGCTCGGCCAACCGTTCGAGGTCCTTGTGGGCTCGATGGAGGTAGGCTTCGACGTCGCCGTCGGTGATGGTCGGGTGCTCGCGGTACCACTGGCCGAGGTCCCCGACCTCCTCGGGAGAGATCAGGAAGACCAGGCCGTCGACCTCGTCGCGTAGGGCCTCCAGGGTCCCTGGCGGGGCCACGGGTGTGGCCAGGATCAGGCGTTTGGGACCCAGGCTGCGGAGGATCCGAGCGGCCAGCCGGGCTGTCGAGCCGTCGGTGATGCTCTCGTCGACCAGGATCACGATCCGGTTGCGGACCGAGAGCGGCCGGCTGGTGCCTCTGAAGCAGCGGGAGCGGGCCTCGACCTCGGCCGAGGCGTCGGCGGCCAGCGCTTCGAGCTGGCGGTCGGTGATGCCAAGGTCCTGGATCCGGGCGCTGTCGAGGTAGCGCACGCCGCCGGGCCCGATGGCACCGAAGCCGGTCTCTTGGTCCTCTGGGGTTGTGAGCCGTCGCGTCACGAGGACGTCCAGCGGGGCCCCCAGGGCCCGGGCGACCTCGTAGCCCACCGGCACCCCGCCCCTCGGCAGCGCGACCACGAGCGGGTTCTTGTCCTCGAACGGGGCCAGCGCCTGGGCGAGCCGGCGACCCGCATCCGTACGATCTGTGAACGGCATGGTGTCCTTCCCCTGGGGGTCCCTGGCCTGTGTTCGGTACGGAGGGGGATAAAAGGCCTCCGCGGGGTCCGCTGCCCGATACGCCGCCGCGAGACACTGATAAAGAACCCTGACTGGCTAGGGTCACCTGGCACCCGGAGGGGCCCGGCTCCGTCATCGCGTCACCCGACCCCCAGTGCGGCCGGACGGTTGCCGGCGATCGGCCCAGGACGACCACGGGTGGGTACCGGGCCGCACCGGGTCAAGGGACGAGGGCGCCGAGGCCTTGCGATGCCGGGGTTGGATCAGCTCCTGGCGCGGCGGTCCGAAGCACCCATCATGCGCCAGGCGGCGGGATCCACGTTGGCCTTGGGGAGGTGGAGGGTCAGGCCGATCTCCTTGGCTCTGCCTCGGTGGGCGCCGGTCTCGACCCGGGCCCAGCCGCCCAGCGCCTTGGCCAGGACGTGGATGGCGTAGCCACCCAGGTGCTCGCCTGTCTTGTCGGGGACGGCCTTCCCGGCCAAGAGCTGCCGGAAGCGGTCCGGAGGTGGCTGACCGACGTACCCGACGGTCAGGACCCAGCCGGACGATCCGCGGGACTGTAGCGCGAGCTCGAGCCCTTGCTCGTCCTGGGCGTGCTCGACGGCCAGGTCGACCAGGGTGTCCAGGGCCCGGTCGATCATCGGGCTTGCCTTGAGCAGGACCGTCTCGTCGGGACCCAGGCTCTTGACCGCCAGGTCGTCGCCATGGCGGGCTTGGGCCCGATCGGCGGCGCGTTCGAGAAGGTCCATGGCATCCATGGGGTCGGCCTCGATCTTCTCGGCGGCGGCCATCATCTCGACGTGGTCGACGATGCTGCCGATGGCGGTGACCTGGCTCCTAGCGGCCTCGATGTCGCCTTGCATCATCGGGGCCTTGGCCGGCTTGTCGGCCAGCTGGCCCAACACGTCGATGGGCGTGGCCACCCGTTCCAGGACGCCCTTGGAGAGCAGGTCGACGTAGAACGCCGTGCGTCGACGCTGGCGTTCGAGCTCCAGGCGGCCAAGCTCGTGGGTCAGATCGGTGACGTGGCCACGCAGGCGCCCGTCGTCGGTCCTGCTTACCTCGAGCTCCAAGAGGCGCTGGCGACCGCTGGGCATGGCCACGCTGATCCGGTGTGTCCCGGGTTCCAGGGCCTCGATGGCCGGCCGGGGGCGACCCTGCCGGGTGATCGTGGCCAGGAGATGGGTGATGTTCTTGCCCTCGAACCTCTCCTCGCTTCGACCGAGCAGCTCGCCGAGGGCCAGGTTGCCGTAGGCGACCTTGCCCCGGTCGTCGCAGATGTAGGTCCCGACGGGCTGGCTTTCCAACAGCTCGATGAAGGGCTGGGCCTTCTCCTCGCCGTGCAGGACGCCCTTCTCGTAGGCATGCTGGACCTGCTCGTAGGCCTCCACCAGCGAGTCCCCCCCGAACACCGACTGGGAGACCAGCGCCTGGCGTTCGTCGGTGGGGAGATCCGCGGTCTCGTGGTCGACGAAGAGGGCGACCAGGACCATAGGGATCAGACCCAGGATCAGGGGGGCCACAGCGGTGCCTTGCCAGGTGGCCTCGATACCGCCAAGGCCCAGAGCGACCAGGCCGGCCATCAAGAGGCCCTGACCGGCGGTGCCGATCAGGGCGGCCGGGAGGACATGGAGGGCCGGCCTGGCGGTCTCCCAGCGGCGTGTGACCCCATGCATGAGCGTCAGGGCCAGGTAGGTGCCTGCCGAGAGCGTGAGGCCGGCCAACAGCGGGGTGACAGCGTGGGCCGGGATCAGGCCGGCGGGTAGGATCAGCGACGTCCAGCCGGCGGCCACGGCAAGGGCCGAGGCCAGGACACCGGCACCGGCGGGCAAGGTGGCCAACGTCAGGGCGTTCTGGGAGCCTGCCAAGAGATGGGTCATCAGGACCAGCGCGATGTAGGCCCCGGCCACGGTGGCGGCCACACCGGGGGCCGTCCAGCCGTCAGCCAAGGTCATGCTCGATGCGTGGCCTGCCAACGGGATCACCATGGCCAGGACCATCATCAGGAAGATGAAAGGGATCAGGCCGGCCTGCCGGTGGACCTGGTACAGGAAGATCGCTAACAAGGCCAGGACGGTAGCGCCTAGGCTACCGGTG